>JACKOP010000002.1:600000-797314 GCA_024234165.1 Pseudomonadales bacterium | reverse complement strand
CTCCGAACCGGTGACCAGCACCACGCTCGAACTGTTCCGGCAAGTGCTCGAGGTGAACCTGGTGGGCACCTTCCTGTTCTGTCGCGAAGCCGTGCCGGCGCTGCTGGCCACGAAGGGCAACATCGTCAACGCGGCCTCGACGTCGTCGCTGTACGGGCATCCGTACATGACCGCCTACGCGGCCAGCAAGGGCGGTGTGTACGCCTTGACCCACTCGCTCGCCTGGGAGTTGCTGACCCGCGGGGTGCGGGTCAATGCGGTCGCGCCTGGCGGCATTACAACGCCAATGACGAAGGAGCAGGGCGAGCGCATGGGCGGGCTGGATCTGAGCCTGTTTGCCCATCTGTCGCGCCCCGATCGTGCCTTTGGCGGCCCGGAGAGTGTCGCCGGCGTGATCGCCATGCTCGCCTCCGAGGATGGCGCCCACATGACCGGTGAAGTCGTCAAGATGGACGGTGGCGTGCACAATTGAATCCGGTTGCGCCCGTGGGGGAGGTACGGCATGAACGTCCCGCATGATCCGTTGCGTCACTGCGACGATGAGCCCGGGCGCTGTGCCGAAGCCGAGGCACGCTGGCAGCGCGAGACGCGTGCACCGGCCGTCGCGGCGACCGGTGAGCGCCAGCCGTCGTTTCGCACCCAGACGATGGACTGGGAAGTGCCGCCGCTTGCCACGCCGCTCGACCTCGAGCGCTGCGGCTTCGATTACCTGCGTGACCTCGGCTTTCCCGGCGAGTACCCGTTCACGCGCGGCGTGGACCCCAACGGCAATCGTTCGCGGCTCTGGACCATGGCGCAGGTCACCGGCTTCGGCAAGGGCATGGCGTGGGCCGAGCGCGCACGCTACATGCTCGATCAGGGGCTGCAGGGCCTGATCCTCGAATACGATCTGCCGACCACCAACGGCTACGACAGCGATAACCCGCTGGTCGCCGGCGAGGTCGGGCGTGCCGGCATGGCGCTCGACAGCCTCGAGGACATGCAGGAGGCCTTCGATCTTCCGTTCGACAGGCTGAAATACCTGATGAGCGTGTGCAACGCGCCGCAGCCGGTGAATCTCGCGATGATCATCGCGGCGCTGGAGAAGAGAGGCGTCGATCCAGACGGCCTCGCGTTGCATATCGTGAACGGCATCCTGATCGAGTACACCTGTGTGGGGCGCTACATCTATCCGCCGCAACACGGGCTGCGCATCGCGACCGACTGTTTCGAGTACATCGTGCGCCACCATCCGCACTGGCAGCCGATCTCGATCATCGCTGCGCAACTGCAGCCCGCGCGCGCCAACGTGGTGCAGGAGCTCGCGTTCTCGGTGACCATCGCGATGGCGTACATCGACGCGATGCTGGCACGCGGCTTCGACATCGACACGGTCGCTCCGTACTTCCATTTCGTGATCAACGTCGACATGGACTTCTTCGAGGGGATCTGCAAGCTGCGCGCGTTCCGCAAGGTCTGGGCACGGCTGATGAAGGAGCACTACGGCGCGACGTGCCTCGAGGCGCTGAAGCTGCGCGTGATGACCTCGCCGAGTACCGCTTCGCTGACGCTGCAGCAACCGCTGAACAACATCGGGCGGCTCGCGATCATGGCCACGGCCGCCGCACTCGGTGGGGCCGGCGAGACGATGACCACGCCACTGCACGACGAGGCACACGCACTGCCAAGCGAGGAGGCGATCCGCGTCGGCGCGGCGATCCAGCATCTGGTCGCGCACGAGACCGGAGTCGCGGACACCATCGACCCGCTGGCCGGGTCGTATTACGTCGAATCGCTGACGCGGCGCATCGAGGACGAGTCATTCGCGGAGATCAGGCACATCCTCGCGCTGGGCGGGGCACTGCGCGCGATCGAGCAGGGCCATTTCCAGCGCGAGCTGGGCAACGAGCAGTTCCGGCGCCAGCGTGCGCTCGAGGACGGCAGCCGCAAGCAGGTCGGCGTGAACCACCTCGTCGTCGAACAGGAGCAGCGCGAGATCGGGATCTGGCGGCTCGAGCACGACATGGAGGAACAGCAGATCGCGAAGTTGCGCGCACTGCGCGCGCGGCGGGATACGCCGGCGGTGCAGAAGGCGCTCGAGCGTGTGCGCGAAGCTGCTCGCAGCGGTGAGAACCTCGTCGAACCGTGCCTGGCGGCAGTGCGCGTGTACGCGACACACGGCGAGATCTGCGACGCGATGCGTGATGTCTTCGGCGTCCATCACCCGGACAGCCAGACGGCGGGAGTCTGAACATGCCCGGAGCGCCGCTGCGGATATTGCTCGCCAAGCTGGGGCTCGATACCCACACGGTCGGCATCACGGTGATCGCGCATGCATTGCGCGATGCCGGTATGGAGGTGATCTTCACGGGTCTCAAGCAGACACCGGAGATGGTCGTCGCTGCGGCGATCCAGGAAGACGTCGACGTGGTCGGTGTCTCTTCGCTGTCGGCCGGACACCTGCGTTCGATCCCGCGCCTCGCCGAGCTGCTGCAGGCGCAGGATGCGGGCGACAAGCTGCTGATCGTCGGTGGCGTGATTCCCGTGGAGGACCAGCCGGTGCTGCGTGACGCCGGTGTGGCGCGGATCTTCACGATGGGTACCGCTACGCGCGAGATCGTAGATTACCTGCAGGCGTGGCACGCCGGGCGCGAGCAGACGCCGGCAGCATGAACGATCTGGTCGCCGGTGTACTCGCGGGGCGCATCGGTGCCGGCGCACGCCTGATCCGCTGGCTCGAAGACGAGGATCCGCGCGGGCGTGATGCGTTCGCTGCGATCCATCCGCACACGGGTCGCGCGCATCTGGTCGGTGTGACCGGAGCCGGTGGTGTCGGCAAGTCGACGCTGGTCGACATGCTGATAGCCGAGCAGCGCCGGCGCGGGCGGCGCGTCGGTGTGATCGCAGTCGATCCCAGCAGTCCGTTCAGCGGCGGTGCCGTGCTCGGTGACCGCGTGCGCATGCAGCGTCACGCGCTCGATGACGCGGTGTTCATCCGCTCCATGGGTACGCGCGGGCAACTTGGCGGCCTTGCGCGCAGCAGCTTCGATGCATCGATGGTGCTCGACGCGATGGGCTACGAGGTGATCTTCATCGAGACGGTCGGCGTCGGTCAGGACGAGATCGAGATCGCCGCACTCGCGCATTCCACGCTGGTCGTCACGGCGCCAGGGCTCGGCGACCAGATCCAGGCGATCAAGGCCGGACTGATGGAGGCGGGTGATCTATTCGTACTGAACAAGGCAGACCGCGACGGTGCGCTGCAAGCGCTCGCCGAGCTGGAAACCGCGCTGCGCCTGCGTGCGCGTTCGCCTGCAGGAGATGGGTGGCAGCCACCTGCGTTGCAGGCGGTGGCAACGCGTGACGAAGGAGGCGAGGCGATCGTCGATGCGCTCGATCGGCACGCCGCTCTGTTGCGTACTACCGGCAGATTCGCTGCGCAGAGCGGGCTGCGTGCACGCGCGGTGTTCCTGAAACTGCTGCGTGACGCGGCGGCGCAGCGGGTCGTCGATGCGGTGCAGGACCTTGCGGACATGGCAGCATTGTTCGACAGTGTGCAGGCGTGTCGCATCGACCCGCACACGGCGGCGCGACGCGTCGTCGCACGGATCCGTATCGCGGATTGAAACCGGAGGTTCCACGACATGAAGTCCGTCTGCTTGCTTACGCGTCGCGCAGGGACTGCCCGGGCGGCATTTCGGGACTATTACGAAACCCGTCATTGCCGGCTCGGGATGAAGTACTACCCGTTCGCGAAGTATCTGCGCAATCACGTCGTGGAATCCGCGCAGGACATCGATTTCGACTGCGTGTCGGAGTTCTATATCGAGGATGGCCGACTGAGCGTCGATCCGAAGCAGACCGCCGCGGGTGAGATCCTGGACGCCGACGAACGCAGCTTCATGGAGCAGCGCCTGATCAGGCCGGCGCGCGCCGAGGAAACGATCCTTTTTGGTCCGCCACGCGACGTTGCAGCGCCTGGCACGCGGCGACAGTTGTTGCTGCTGGATCCTGCAGCGGGGATCGACGATGGGGTTTTCGCAACGGCGATCTCCGACTGGGCGAACGCGATCGCGAATCTGCCGGGAGTGGTGCGGATCAGTCTGGATCGCGTGCTGCCGTATGCACCCGGTCGCGCGTCGTTTCCGTGCCAGGCCATGCTCAGCGTGTGGCTCGGCGTGGGTGTGTCTGCGCTCGAACTGCCGGGCGCACCGGCGACGATCCAGTTGCGTGTGGCGCTGCTGGCCGACGTCTGCGAAACTCCGCCCGCGGAAATCATGGCCTTGTACGATCCTTCGTAGGCCGGGTTCTGCAACGACATGAAGGGAGGTTTCACCATGATTGCCGACCTGGGCCGCCGTGCGCCATGGCTGTCGCTGTGTTTCATGATTGCGCTGCACGCGTTTGCCGAAACGGCGGACGTGGAACTGCGCCCCGGCTACGTCGATCCCGACAGCGGAATCAAGGTCGAGGACATCGTCGTGCTGCCGGAGCAGGACATGCAGGCGGTGCATCTCGCGATACCGCAGCGCGAGCAGCCGATCGACGAGCTGATCGTGACTGCGCGGCGGCGTACCGGCGAGACGGTGCTGCAGCTCAAGCCGCACGAATTCGTGCGTGACTACGATCATGGCTACTACGGCCTGGTGATCTATCTCGGACGCAACGAGAGCAAGCCCTTGCGTCTCTATCTCGACGCTGCGCAGCAGCGCCCGGGTGCAGTCACGCCATGACGCGGACCGGTTGGCAGCGGATCGTCGTCAGCCAGTGCGGAAATCTGCGGGTTTCGCGCACTCCACCCGCTCCGTCACCACGTCCGTGACCCGCGACCAGCGGGGTCCGGTGCGTAACCGCGCCAGCAAGTCCTGCAACGCTGCCTCGCTACCGCAGGCGAGCACCTCGACGCTGCCGTCGGGCAGGTTGTGGGCGTGGCCGTGAATTCCCAGCTCGCGGGCTGCGGATCGGGCAAAGGCACGGTAGCCGACACCCTGTACGGTACCGCTGACGCGAACGAGCAGGCACATGGTCAAGACCCTCCGATTGCAGCCGTGAGCTTCGCGACAGTCTGAGCACCGCGCAGCGTCGCGCGCAGGGTGCCGTCGGGGGCGATCACGAAAGTCGATGGCAACACCTGCGGGCGTTCGAGCCCGAGCTCGCGCGCCGGATCGTGCTCCAGCAGCAGTGCGGTCGGTATGCCGAGACGTGTCGCCTGCGCGCTCAGTTCCGGTTCCTTCACATCGTCGAAATTCACCAGCAGTACACGCGCGCGCTCCGTGTTCGCTGCGGCAAAGGCGGCCAGTTCAGGAATTTCCTCGATGCACGGCCGGCACCACTCCGCCCAGTAATTGACGAGCAGCCACTGCCCCGGCGCGGCAAGCGACGTCTGGCTGCCGATCGGCGCTTCGCTGCGTGAACATGCTCCGAGGTTCAGTACGCACAGCGCCAGCACGATCATGCCGGCCTGCAGGCTGCGTCGATCAGGTATGGGCAGCATCGCGTTCCCCGGGTGGTTGCTCGTTGAAGAGTTCCTCGAGATTCGGTGCCAGGATTTCCTGCGTTCTCGTGCTGGCCTGCTCCAGGCGCTCGAGGACGATGGTGCACCATGGTGGCAACTGCTGGCGCAGCGCCGCATCGGGAAGATCCTGCAGGCATCCGGCAAGGCGCTGCAGCGAGCACAACGTGATGCAGGCCGCATCGGTGCCGAGCATGTAGACCTCCGGCTGCGTTGCGACGATCAGTCGGGCATCGAGCAATGTGTCGCGCACGCGTTGCCACTGCACGGGATCGGTGCTGAACGCACCGAACAGCCAGTCCTGGCGCAGGATATCGCGCTCGGGCAGCGCCGCGCCCTCGCGGTGCAGGCGGTACAGTCGCTCCAGCACGCCCAGCATCAGCAACAGATCCGGCAACGGCTGGATCCGCCGGCTGCGCCACGTCGATAGTGCGTGCACGAACTCCGCACCGCCGAGCAGGATCTGCCACGAGATGTGCAGCCAGAGCAGGAACAGCGGCAGCGCTGCGAAGGTGCCGTAGATCAGTGCGTAGTTGCCTCTGCCCACGAAGAGGCCGAACAGCGATTTGCCCGCTTCGAAGGCCAGCGTCGCGAGCAGTCCGCCGAGTGCGGCGTGGCGCAGTGGCACATGGCAGTTCGGCACCACGCGATACATCAGCGTGAACGTCGCGAACGAAAAGAACTGTGGCAACACGCCGAGTACCGAATCCAGCAGCCACTGGGTGCGTGGCGCACTGCCGAGAACCGACAGCGAAAACAGGTAGGTGCTGATCGCGAGCCCGGCGCCGAGCAGCAGTGGGCCCAGGCTGAGCACGGCCCAGTAGCTGAGAAAGCTCGCCAGTCCACGGCGGTCCCGTCGTACTCGCCAGATCACGTTGAACTGGGTCTCGACGTTGCGCAGCATCAGGTAGGCGGACACCACCAGCAGCACCGAACCGGCGGCGGTCAGCCGGCGTGCCTGCTCGGCGAAACTGCGCAGGTACTCCTGCACCTCGATGCCGGTCGATGGCACGAAGTGGCGGAATACGAAATCCTGGATCTGCTGATCCAGCGCGGAAAACGTCGGCACCAGCGACAGGATCGCATAGAACACCGTCAGCAGCGGCACCAGCGCGAACAGTGACACGAAGGTCAGCGCCGAGGCGCTGTGGCTGGTGCGATTCTCGTTCATGCGCGTGAGCAGGTAGCGCACGAATCCGTTCACATCGGCCGCGATGGCACGGATGCCGGTGTCTTCTGTCCTGGGTGGTCGCTGTGATCGGTACACGGTGGTCGTGGGCTATACTGCCGCGAACGGGTGGCCGGCATTAAATCAGAAAGCTGCGGAAGGCGTCATGAACGAGGTCGTGATCTACCACAACCCGCGTTGTTCCAAATCGCGTGAGGCGCTCGCCTGGCTGCGTGAGCGTGGCATCGAGCCGCGAGTCGTGCTGTACATGGAGCAGGGACTCGAAGTGGCTGAAGTACGCGGGTTGCTGCAGAGGCTCGGCATCGGAGCGCGCGAGTTGCTGCGCAGCAGCGAGAGTGCCTACCGCGAGCGCGGACTTGCGGACGCCGCGTTGTCCGAGACGTCGCTGCTGCGTGCAATCTGCGAGGAACCACGTCTGCTGCAGCGTCCGCTGGTCCTGTGCGGCGAGCACGGGGTGATCGCGCGCCCTGCAGAGCGCGCTGCCGACGTGCTTGCATGAGCGATTCGATGACGGAGCTGGCGCGTCGGGTCACCCTCGGCGGTTACGTGCTGCTGCTCGCGGTGCTCTCGCTGCAGGTATTCGGCATCGCGACGGTGGAGCCCGCGACCCGCGGTTTTCTGTGGGTGATCTGGGTCGGGCCTCTGGTGGTATTCCTGCCCGGGCTGCTGCGCGGAACCTGGAAATCCTACATCTGGCTGTGTTTCGTGTTGCTCGTCTACTTCATGGGGACCGTATCGGGTCTTGCCGCACCACCGAACGCGGCCGGCGAATGGCTGCAGCTCGTGCTCGTGTGCCTGGTATTCACGTCGGCGATGTTCTACGCGCGCTGGCGGCAACGGGAGCTCGCCGGACATGGCGCCTGAGCGAGGAGAGGATCCGATGGGGCAAAGGCACAGAGGTCTGCTGCGCCGCGCGTTTGCATGGCTGTGGGCTTGCGTCGGCTGGTTGCGGGTATCGCTGTCCAACCTGGTCTTTCTGCTGCTGCTCGTCGTAGTGTTCTTCACGCTGTTTTCCGAGCGCCTGCCGCAGGTGCCTGATGGCGCGGCGCTGGTCATCGATCCGTCGGGAGCGGTCGTCGAGCAGCTCAGCTTTGTCGATCCGTTGGCGAATCTGTTCGGCAGAGGACAGCAGGGTGAGCGTGAAACCCTGCTGCGCGATCTGGTCGAGGCGGTGCGCCACGCGAAGGACGATCGGCGTATCGCGATGATCGTGCTGGCTACCGATGCGCTGGCCGGTGCCGGCATCACGAAGATCGCGGACATGGCGGCGGAGCTGGATGCGTTCCGTGCCACCGGCCGCAAGGTGGTCGCTGTCGGTGATGCATTCACGCAGGAGCAGTACCTGCTCGCCACACAGGCCGACGAGATCTGGATGCATCCGCTGGGGTCGGTCGAACTCAGTGGTTATGCGTCGTATCGCAACTACTATGCTGGCGTGCTGCAAAAGCTGCGCATCGATCTGCACGTGTTTCGCGCGGGCACCTTCAAATCCGCGTTCGAGTTTCTCGAGCGCAGCGACATGTCCGATGCAGACCGTCTGGCAACGGGTGAGCTGCTGCGCGAGGTATGGAGCGCTTTCACCGCCATCGTCACCGACCGCCGCCACCTGCCTCCCGAGGCCGCAGACCAGTACGCGAACCGTATCGACACGATTCTCGAGCGTCATGCGGGCGACGCCGGTGCCGCAGCGCTGGAATACGGCTTCATCGATGCGCTGAAATCGCGTGCAGCCATCGACAAGGCGCTGAAGGAGATGGTCGGTGCGGATCGCGACGGCAACGTGAACTCGCTCGGCTTCCGTGACTATCTCGCTGCGGTGCGACCCTCGTTCGATCTTGCGCAGGAACGCAAGCAACCGGCGGTTGGCGTGATCGTCGCCAGCGGGATGATCCTCGACGGCGAGCAACCGGCAGGTACGGTCGGAGGAGAGACGCTGGCTCGCCTGATCGACGGTGCGGCAACCGACGCCCAGGTGGCAGCCCTGGTGCTGCGGGTCGACTCACCCGGAGGCAGTGCGTTCGCATCGGAGATCATTCGTGAGGCGCTGCTCGAATTCCGTGCCACCGGCAAGCCGCTGGTGGTCTCGATGGGCAGCGTGGCGGCTTCGGGCGGCTACTGGATTGCGGCGCCGGCCGACGAGATCTGGGCCGCGCCGACCACGATCACGGGTTCGATCGGTGTGCTGAGTGCGTTTCCGAGCTTTGCGCGTGCACTGGGTGAGCTCGGCATCCACAACGATGGCGTTGCGACCACGCGCAGCGCCGGTGGTCTCGATCCTTCGCGCGAGCTGTCGCCACAGATGCGCAAGGTGATGGAGCTCGCGAACGCGTACACCTATCGCCGTTTCATGGAGATCGTCGCCGAGGGGCGAGGAATGCCGGTCGAGCGGGTGGCGGAGCTCGCCGAGGGCCGGGTCTGGACGGGCGCTCAGGCCGAGGCCAACGGACTCGTCGATCACCTCGGCAACCTCGACGATGCGATCGCGGCCGCAGCCCGCCTGGCGACGCTCGATACATGGCGTACGCGCTGGATCGAGGAGCCGCGTTCGCTGGCCGCCCAACTGCTGGCGAGGTTGTCGCTGACACCGCAGTCGCTGCTCGCCCGGCTCGCAGGTGGCATGGCTGCCGGCATCGCACTCGATGAGCCTGCGCGCGCGCTTGCAACGGCGCTGCGCACTCCGGGCGCACAGTACGCGCTGTGCAGTGCCTGCGTGCCGCTGTGACGATCGCGGCCGGGTATGCAGCCGCATGATCCGCAGCCGGATCGCGAGTTTCGGCTACGCGTTCGAGGGGCTGGCCGTGCTGTTGCGCACGCAGCCGAATGCGTGGATCCACGCTGTTGCCACCGTGCTGGTCGTCCTGGCGGCCTGGTGGCTGGAAGCGGCGGCCAGTGACTGGGCCCTGCTCGTGGTGGCCATGACGCTGGTCTGGGTGGCAGAAGGGTTGAACACGGCGATCGAGTTTCTCGCCGATGCGGCCGTTCCGGATCACCATGCTCTGATCAAGCACGCGAAGGACGTCGCTGCTGCTGCAGTATTGCTCGCGTCGCTCGCTGCCACCGTGATCGGCGTGCTGGTGTTCGTGCCGCTGTTCGACTGATTCAGGCAGCCTGGTGACGCTGCAGCAGTACCTCGGCAACGTCTGCCAGATGCTGCAGCGATTCGGTGATGATGGTGTCCAGGGCAACACCATCGAGCCGGGCGAGTTCGATTGCGCGTGGATTGCAGGCGATGAGCGGGTCGTTGCTCGCGGGATCTGCCTCCAGGGTACGCGCGATGCCGCGCGCCACATGCACCAGCGCGCATTCACGCGCATGCTCCTCGCTGCGCCATGGCTCGGACTGGCAGGCGCACATGGCGACCAGCACTGGCGGGAACTGCCAGGCGCGCATCAGTTCGGCACCGAGCTCCACGTGGTCGCAACCGATGAGCTCGCGTTCGCTGTCTTCCAGTGTGGCACCGGTGGAGCGCGAGCGCTCGAGCGCTGCGGTGTACTGCACGGGCGCGACAAGGCACATCACCAATTCGCCGATGCCGTGCAGCAGGCCGCCGACGAACAGGCGCTCGCTGTCGAACGTCCTGCTGCTTGCGGCCAGCATGCGCGCGATGATGCCGGTATGCAGGCTGTGGCGCCAGAAGTTCCCCAGATCCAGATCCGCCAGGGCGAGTTGCTCGAAGGTTCCGATCACGGAAGTCGTGAGCACCAGATCGTGCAGGCGCGAGATGCCCATCAGGTTGACCGCCAGCGAGATCGTTTCGATTTTCCGGCTGACGCCGAAGAAGGCGCTGTTGGCCACGCGCAGCAGGCGTGCGGTCAACGCCGGATCGAGTTGCACGGCGCGCGCAAAGTCCTCGATCGTGCTCTGCGGATCGTCCATCAGCGAACGGATTCCGAGATAGGCTTCGGGCAGGCTCACCAGATCGCGGACCCTGGCCACGAGCTCCCTCGCTACCTGCGACATCGGGATCAGATCTCGATCACGGTCCGGATGCCGCGTCCTGCCGCCATGTCGGCGAAGCCTTCGTTGACTTCGGCAAGCGGTCGGCGCGCGGTGATCAGCCCTTCGAGGTCGAGCTTGCCGGCACGCCACAGAGCGATCAGGCGCGGGATTTCTCGCAGCGAATTGCAGCTCCCGAGCAGGCAGCCACACAGCCGCTTCGCCGATGATGCGAACATCACCACGTTCTCGATCGTCACGCCCTGATCGAACGGTGGTGCACCGACGCAGACGGTCATGCCTCCCCTGCGGGTCAGCGCAAGGCAGCTTTCGATCAGGGCAGCAACCCCCGCCGTCTCGAACGCGTAGTCGACGCCGATCGAATCCGTGAGTTCCATGACCCGTGCGCCCAGATCGTCGTTCAAGGGGTCGACGGCGTGCGTGGCACCCATCGCAATGGCTGCGTCGCGGCGTGCCGCTACGGGATCGGAGACGATGACCCGAGCCGCGCCGGCAATTCTCGTTCCCTGTACCGTCGACAGTCCGATGCCGCCCAGGCCCTGGATCAGCACGGTAGCTCCCGGCTCGACGCGTGCCGTGTTCAGTACCGCGCCCACACCGGTCTGCACCGCGCAGCCGATCACGCAGGCCACGTCGAGCGGTACGTCGGCCGGAACCTTGATGGCGCCGTTCGCCGGTGTGATCACGTATTCGGCGAGTGCACCCAGGCCGACGCCGCGCAGCACGCGCTTCCCGCCGCGGGACAGCCCGGTGCTGCCGTCTGGCAGAGTCATTGTCGCAATGCCGATTCCGTCGACGCACAGGCTGTGCTGGCCGCGCAGGCAGTAGTAACAACGTCCGCACGGTGGTGTTGCGGTCATGACGACCGGATCGCCGGGTGCGAGATGGGTGACACCCGGACCCACCGACTCGACCACTCCAGCGGCCTCGTGACCCACGATGATCGGTTCACCGAACGGAAACGCACCGGAAATCATGCTGTAATCGGAGTGGCACAGGCCGCAGTAGCGCACGCGCACGCGCACCTCGCCAACGCGCGGCGCGATGATTTCGACGTCATCGCGGATGACGAGTGGCTGGCCCGGGGCTTCCAGTACGGCTGCGCGCATGCGGTGGTACTCCACTGTGGTTTGCTGGCGTGCAGCCTAGCCAGCCGGGCGGAATCCGGTCAACCTCGCCGTGCCGGCGGTGGCATTACGATCGTGCAAGTTCGGCGGCGCCATGGTCTGCACCCCACGACTCAGGCATGTTCGATGAATTCGACGATCTCGAGATTGAATCCGGATATCGCGCTGTAGCGGGTCGGGGAATTCATGACGCGCATGCGCTGCACGCCGATGTCCTTCAGGATCTGCGAGCCGGTGCCGTTCACACGCCAGAAACGCTGGCCTTTTTCGCTGCTGCTGCCCTGCGGTTGCGGCCTCTCGGGGTAGCTTTCGATCTGCTGCAGCAGTTCCGCTGTGTTCCGGTTGCGCGAGACCAGTACCAGCACCCC
Organism: Pseudomonadales bacterium; assembly: GCA_024234165.1. Taxonomy (NCBI): domain Bacteria; kingdom Pseudomonadati; phylum Pseudomonadota; class Gammaproteobacteria; order Pseudomonadales; species Pseudomonadales bacterium. Next base: position 785,182 of record JACKOP010000002.1, on the reverse strand, counting down.
GTGTTCCTCGGCTGCGATGCGCTGCAGCGCCGAGTCGAGCGACCAGCTCCGCTTCACTCCGGGCGGTTCGGCGCGGAACAGGTCGCGCAGCATGTCGAGTGCGTGTACGCGCACCAGCGTCGGATGATCCGCGCTGATCTCGCCCCGGATCAGCGCGAAGTGCGCACTGCCGTCGATCAGGTCGACGTAGCTCAGCAGCCGCATCCGGCCGTAAGCGGTGTCGATCACGCTTTCGTGGCGCCGCGCCACGGTCTGGTCGTGCAGCGCCCGGTACGCGATCAGATCGGCGATCGTTCCGATGCGCAGTTCGTGCCGTGCGGCAAACTGCTCCAGCTCGGGTCGACGCGCCATCGTGCCATCTTCGTTCATGATCTCCACGATGACTGCCGCCGGTTCGAAACCGGCCAGCCGTGCGAGGTCGCAGCCCGCCTCGGTGTGCCCGGCGCGTGTCAGCACTCCGCCGGGCTTCGCGACCAGCGGAAAGATGTGGCCGGGCTGGACGATGTCGGTAGGGCCGGCGTCGCGGGCGATCGCGGCGTGCACGGTGGCGGTGCGACCGGCAGCGGTGATTCCCGGGACGCTCAGGCGGGCAGCGTCGATCGACACCGTGAAATTCGTCTCGTGCTGCGAGAGGTTCTTCTGCACCATCAAGGGCAGCGCAAGACGCTGGGCGCGTGCTTCGGTGATCGGCAGGCAGATCAGCCCGCAGGCCTGTGACGCGAAGAAGTTGATGTGCTCGGCGGTCACCGCTTCGGCGGCGATGATCAGGTCTCCCTCGTTCTCGCGATCTTCGTCGTCCATCAGAACGACCATGCGCCCGGCGCGCATGTCGTCGATGATGTCCTGGATGGCACTGATCGGCATCGTTGCGCTCTGCGTGGGGTCTGGGTCGGGAGGGATTCAGCGTTGTGGCGGCAGGTCGAGCAGCAGTGTGTACGCCCTCACGAGACGGCCGGATGGCCAGCGTACCTGCACGACCATGTCCACATAGGGTTCGCTGACAGGCTGGGCAGTCCGTACCTCGATGCTCGCGCGGTCGTTACGGTCGACTTCGAGCTGGAAGTGGAGCGTGCGGGCGGATCCGCTGCGGTGCTCCATGTCGAAACGGTCGTAGTCGGCATCGGGGGCATGACCGACGATGATGCTGTTGCGGTCGACCGTGCCGAGGTGTCCCAGCGGAATCGAGACACGCAACGGCTCGCCGACGCGTGACTGCAGGCTCGCATCGCCAAGGCTGAGCGCGTGTACGGCGCCGGTGGCAAGCAGTGCTGCACAGAGCATCAGCATGCGCCATGCGGCGAACAACGGGGTCGGGGTCATGAATTCCACCTCTGGCGGCGCCTGGTATCGGCTGGAGTATAGGCAGCGCCTCGCGATGCTGCCATCGACGCGGTCACCACCGACGCCGTGGCGCGCGGCGTCGGCACACGGCTACACTGTGCGCCCACGCACGCGCTCCGCCAGCGGCGGGCAGTGCAGATGCAGGCGTCATTGGCTTTCGGAGCAGCACATGAGCACAGTTTTCGATCGTCCCGCGGACCTTATCGGCAGGGAAGGAACACAACTCGGCATCACCGACTGGCTGACCGTGAACCAGCAGCGTATCGACCAGTTCGCCGACGCGACCGGTGACCATCAGTGGATTCACGTCGATCCGGTCAAGGCTGCAGGCGGTCCGTACGGCAAATGCATCGCGCACGGCTACCTCACGCTCGCGCTGGTGAACCTGTTCCTGCCGCAACTGATGCGCGTCGACAATGTGTCGATGGGCGTCAACTACGGCGTCGACAAGGTACGCTTCCCGGCGCCGGTACCGGTCGATTCGCGCATTCGCGGACGCGGCGAAATCGTCGCCGTGGAGGAAGTGAAGGGCGCCGTGCAGGTGATCGTGCGCGTCAGCGTGGAGATCGAAGGCAGCGATCGTCCGGCCTGCGTCGCGGATACGATCAGCCGCTTCTTTCCGGTCCCTGCCGCGTGATGCGCTGCTGACGCTTCAGCTGGTGGTAAGCCGCGCAAGCAGCGCCGCGTCGAGCGGCGCGTAGGTGCCGCGTTCGCGATCGAGCCCGTACAGCGGATCGGCCACCACCTTCCGGTCGAAACCTTCGTCGCGCAACCGCACCTTGCGCAGCTTGTAGTTCACCGTGACCTCTGCCTGCGGCAGGATGCGTACGAACAGCGGCTGTGCGTACACGGGCAGATTTTCGACCGCACAGCGATGGAACGCTTGCGGGTCGAATTTGTGCCCCGGCGTGAGTTCCAGTGCAACCATGCACGCGCGGCCCTCGTGTCCCGGGATCTTCACGCCGTAGACGTTGGTGGTCTCCGCGTCGCCGTAGACCGACAACTGCTGCGCAACCTCGGTGGTCGAGACGTTTTCGCCCTTCCAGCGGAACGTGTCACCGATGCGGTCGACGAAGTAGAAATAACCGTCTTCGTCGAAGCGGAACAGGTCGCCGGAGCGCCACCACGCATCGCCGGGTTCGAACACATCACGACGGATCTTGGCTTCCGTATCGGCAACCGTGGTGTAGCCGTCGAAAGGTGCAACCGGCTCGCCGTTGCCACGCCGGATCTGCCCGTACAGCTCGCCGACCTCACCGGGCCGGCACAGGATGTAGCGTCCCTCGGCATCACGCATCAGCTCGTCGCTGCCCTGGTCGTAGCGCAGCAGGCGGATGTGGCTGCGCTCGGGAAAGGGAATGCGTCCGCAACTGCCCGGTTTCTGGTCGAAGTTGGTCATGTTCGCGTTGGACTCGGTCGCTCCCCAGCCCTCGAGGATCAGCACGTGTTCGCCGAAGCGTTGCTTGAACCGCTGCCACACGTCGATGCCGATTCCCGAGCCCATGATCACGCGCAGACCGTGGCCCCGCTCTTCGGGAACCGGCGCCACGTTCACCAGGTAGCGCACCACCTCGCCGACGTACTGGAATGCCGTGACGTTCCAGCGCTTCACATCGGGCCAGAAGCGCGAGACGCTGAAGCGCCGGCGCACCAGCATCGCGGCCCCGGCATGCAGCGCCGTGCTGTAGAGCGACATCAGCGCAGAGCCGTGAAACAGCGGCAGCGCACAGTACAGGACGTCCTGCTGCGACAGTTCGACCACGCTGCACCAGCCGGCGCCGACCGACAGGAAGCGGCCGTGGTTGATCAGTGCCGCCTTGGGCAGCCCGGTGGTTCCCGACGTGAAGATGTAGAAGCACGGACGACGGTTGTCGATGCCCGCACGCAGGGGGCGCAGATCGTTCGCCGTCACGGCGGATGTATCGATGCCGTCCACGTCGCGGGCTTGCGGATGTCCTGGTGCGTCGGGAGTTGCCGCATCCGGGATGCGTACGATCGTCAGTGCATCCAGCGGCAGGTCTTCGGTGTCGCAGAGCTGCGCCATGCATTCGTCACCGATGAACAGTACCTTCGCCGACGTCGCGCGCAGTGCGTGCGCCAGCGCGATGCCAAGCGCGCTGGTATTCAGCAGCCCGGCGATCACGCCGATGCGTGTCAATCCCAGCCAGGCGTAGAAGAATTCCGGACGGTTCTCGATCATCACCGCGCCGACGTCACCCGGGCGCAGCCCGCTCGCGAGCGCGATGCGCGCGTAATGCGCCGAACGTGCCTCGAGTTCCCGCCACGAGACGACTTCGTCCTCGTAGATCAGCGCGGTGCGCTCACCGAGGCGTGCTGCCTGTTCTTCGAAGGCATCCGGCACCAGGTAGTCGGTGCGCATCAGCATCGCAACCGCTGCGGTGCGATGGGTGTCGATGATCTGCTGGGTCTGTTCGCGGGGAATCGTCACGGCTCTGCTCATTCTGTTCGTGGTGGTGTGGTTCAGGTATCGAGTTTCATCCATTGGCGGTAGTTGCGTCCAGCGATGCCGGCCCGTTCGTCGTCGGTCAGCGGCAGCGTCGCAAGCGCCCGCAAGCCCTTCAGTGTTTCGCTGAACTGGAACTCGCCATCGGCAGGAGGCGGACCCGGATGCAGCATCTCGTTCAGGCTGAAGTTGCTGCCATAGAAAATGCGCTCCGTGCCGATCTTTCGGAGGTGCGCGACCATCGCATGCGGATCGATGTGGCCATCGGCAACTTCGGGCAGACGCAGCGACAGGTCACCACAGACGTTCGGGTAGTTGCGCGCGAGTTCGGTGAACTCCGCGTCACTGCCCTTCCCGAAGCGGTGCCCGTGCCCGATGTGCGAGAAGATCAGTCGCAGCTGCGGGAATTCCGCGAGCGCCGCAGCGCAGTGCGACGGGCGGTTGAGTCCGGGAGCCCATTCTGCCGTGACCATCTGCAGCGGGATCTCCCGGGCCTGCAGATGATCGTAAAGTGGCCACAACCGGCGGTCGTCGGCGAGGATCCCGCAGTCGGTGAACTGCGACTTCACGCCCTTTGCGCCACGGCGGATCTTGTCCTCGATCTCGGTGAGCAGCGTGCGCTCGTCCATCACGATCGGGTCGATACCGACGAAGCAGCTCAGGTTCGGGCTGGCGAGCGCTGTCTGCAGTGCCCACTCGTTGTTGTCGACGATACGCTGTGCGATCCGTGCCCTCAGCTCACGGTCGGCGAGCGCGCGATCTGCCGGGTCGTCCGGCAGCGTGAACTGGCCGTCACGGTAGTACATGCCGGACCACGTGAACATCAGGATGTTCGCGTGCCGGACTCCGGTGCGTTCGAGCATTGCCTGTACCTGCTCAAGCGTGCCGATCACCGGCGGATTCGGCGGGCCGCTGCGTGTGGCACCACGCATCAGGAAGTAGTGGTAGAGCTCCTGTGTGTGAGCCGCAGACCGCTGCACGTGGATGTGCGCGTCGATGACCTCTACATCACGTGTGAAATCGTCGATATCCATGGCGTCATTCTCGCGACGGGGCGGAGTCCGGCAACGGGGGGGTACGGTCCTACAGCATTTGCACGAGTTCGAGCAGGCGACCGTCGGGGTCCATCGTGAACGCCACGCGTACGCCGTGCGCCGGATCGTCTTTCGGTGCCTGGACCACCGAGCCACCGGCCGCCACTATCCTGGTCACCAGTGCGTCGACGTCCCGGGTCTGGAAGCCGAGGATCGAGTCACTTGCTGCCGGCGGCTTGCGATTCGGAAACTTCCACACGATCAGCGGCACACTCTCTCCCATCCGTTCGCCATGGATCAGGATGATTTCCTCGAACGCTTCGTCGGCGATCTCCCCCTTCAGGCGCTGGAATTCGCGCAAACCCATCGTTGTCTGGTAGAAACCGGCGATGCGATCGAGATCGTCGACGACGATCTTGGTGAAGCCGAAGAATGTCTCGTGAGCCATGGCGCCCGCCCGTTCGTGTGTGCATGCCGCAGCGCCGCGCACGGGCGCCGCGGGCCAGTGTATGCGCTTTTGCTTAGGGATAAGTGACAAAGCGTTCAGGCCGATGGCTTCCGTGTCGTGCCGGGTGCAGAATGCACTCCGAGCAGCCGGTCGGAGCCGGCCACGAGGAAGCCCGGATGATCGAAGCCAGTTGTCTGTGCGGGGAGGTCGAGTGGTCGGTCGAGGAGCCGCTCGGCACCATGACGCATTGCCATTGTGCGCGCTGCCGCAAGGCCCACGGCTCGGCGTTCGCCACCTACGTGGGTGCGCGCGCCGCCGGTTTTTCGCTGCGCGCCGACGTCGCGATCGGGCGCTACGCGTCTTCGGCCGGAGGCGAACGGTGCTTCTGCACGCGCTGCGCCGCCGTGGTACCCGGTGAGCCGGTCGGCAAGTGGATCTTCGTGCCGGCCGGCAACTTCCACGCCGATCCGGGCGTGCGGCCGGGCCGGCACATCTTCGTGGCCTCGAAGGCGCCGTGGCACACCATCGACGACGGATTGCCGTGCTTCGATGCCTGGCCGCCGGGTGCCGGCGGTGCGGTGCTCGAGGACTTGGGGGTGCGCGAGCCGCCCGGTCCCCATCCGCGTGGCAGCTGCCTGTGCGGTGCGGTCGGTTACCGCCTCGCCGGCGCACCACGGCGGGCCGTGAACTGCCACTGCAGCCGTTGCCGGCGCGCGCGTTCGGCCGCATTCGCATCGAACCTGTTTGCGCCGGTCGCCTACACGTGCGGGCAGGAGAAACTCGCGAGCTACACCTTGCCCGGCGTCCCGCGTTTCAGTTATGCATTCTGCACCGTGTGTGGCTCGGGGCTGCCGCGGGCAGACCAGGGTGACGGTCTGGTCGGGGTGCCGATGGGCACGCTCGACGACGATCCGGGCCTGCACCCGCAGGCGCACATCTTCGTGGCTTCGAAGGCGCCGTGGTACACGATCCACGATGCGCTGCCGCAGTTCGAGGAATTCCCGCCGCCCGGGACGCTCTGAAGCGCGCGCCGCCGCTGGTCTGCGTGACCACGGTCGGCGACAATCCGCGTCATTGGTCCATTCCCGGCTTCCTGGTGAGGAAACGACGTGACATCGATGCCCTGTCTGCGCCGCGTTGTCGCGGCGCTGATGTTTGCCGCCGCGGCCACGCTGGCCGAAGCTGGCTGTCCTGAAGTGACCGAAGGCTTCACGTGCAGGGAATACGACCAGCCGCCGCGGCACGCCTCGACGCCGGCGGGTCGCTACGTGATGTACTTCTATATAGAAACCTGTCCGCACTGCCAGGACGCGCGGCCCAAGGTCGACGCCTGGCGCAAGAAGCTGCCACGTGAGATTCGCTACGTCGAGAACATCGCGAAATGGCGTGATCGTGAAGGTGCTGCGTTTGCCTACCGGATCGAGAGCGTCCCGAGTTTCGTGATCGACGGCAAGTACCTGGTTGCAATCGAAAGCTGGGATCCGGCCGACACCGACGCGGCGATCGCACTGGTCAGCCGCCTGGCTGGCGTCAAGCCATAGCCATCCATTCCCTTGGAGGTATCGGTTCGAGAGTTCCCGTGCCCTGCACCGGTCGCGATGGCTTGCAGGGTGGCTCGCAGGGTTTCGCGAAACGCACCGGACCGAATATGCTTGGCACTTCGTCCTGCGGTGCGCAACCCGGGCAGCAGATTCCGGACTCGATACGATGGGGGAAAATCAAGATGACGCCTGAAGAAGTCAACGAATTCGAAGCGAAGATCCGGGCCTTTGTGGGCCGGGAGAACGGGCCGCGCCAGCGTGGCAAGGACGATGTCAACGTCACGATGATTCGCCATTGGGCGGAAGTCCTTGGCGATGAGAACCCGGTCTATACCGACGCGGAATACGCCGCGCGTTCCAGCAAGAAGGGCATTGTCGCACCGGCCTCCATGCTGCAGATCTGGAGCATGGAAGGCTACCCGATGTGCCAGTCGCCGAAGGTCGACGTGCAGCGCCAGCTGCACAACGTGTTCGAATCCTACGGCTACACAGGAACGCTCGGTACCAATACCAAGACCGAGTTCTACCGTGAACTGCGCCCCGGCGACCAGGTGAACTATCACACCATCATCGACAATATCGTCGGCCCGAAGAAGACCGGGCGCGGTGTCGGTTATTTCATCGAGACGGTCACCAACTTCACCGACCAGAACGACGAGCCGATCGGCCGCCAGGTGTTTCGCGTGCTGAAGTTCGTGCCGCCGCCACAGGAGGCGGCTCAGGCATCGGGTGGGCAGCAGGCTGCGGTCGAGGTTCCAACGCGTATCGCGTCGCCGCGCGGACACGACAACGCCTGGTGGTGGGAGGCGGTCGATCAGGGCAGGGTGCTGATCCAGCGCTGCAAGTCCTGCAGCACGCTGCGTCACCCACCGCGCCCGATGTGCGGCGAGTGCCAGTCGATCGAGTGGGATTCGATCGAATCGACGCTCGACGGCGAGGTGTTCAGCTTCACCGAGATCTCGTATCCGCGTTTCCCGGGTTACCCGTACCCGCTGGTGGTCGGCGTGATCCAGCTCGCCGAGGGTACGCGTCTGGTCGCCGGCATTTGCGGCTGCGACCCGAGTGCGGTGCACATCGGCATGAAGGTGAAGGGCAAGGTGGAAAAGGTCGACGAGAAGACCTGGCTGCCGCAGTTCTACCCCGTCTGACACGAATCCAGAGAGCAGCGAGACATCACGATGAACAAGCACACATTGCACCATGGCAGCGTCGCGGTAGGCGACCGGCTGCCGGAACAGAAGATCGACATCACGACCGGTCTGATTGCAGGCGGAGCGATCGCCTCGCGCGACTTCACGCCGGTGCACCACGAGACCAAGGCCGCGCAGGACGTCGGCTTGCCGGACATCTTCATGAACATCCTCACCAGCAACGGTCTGATGGGACGTTTCGTGACCGACTGGGCCGGTCCGGAATCGACGATCAAGAGCATCGACCTGCGCCTCGGTGCGCCGAACGTTCCCGGCGTCGTGATGACGATCACCGGCGAGGTCGTCGCAAAGGACGATGCAGCGGGTACCGTCGATGTGTCGGTGACGGGAGAAAACAACGTCTGGGGCACGCACATGTCGGGCGTCGTGCGTATCGAGTTGCCGAAGGAGGCCTGATTCATGGAACGCAATATTTCGGACCGCGCTGCCATCGTCGGCATCGGTTCAACCGAGTTTTCGAAGGATTCCGGGCGCTCGGAGCTCTCGCTGGCCGCCGAGGCGGTGAAGGCAGCACTCGACGACGCAGGGCTCAAGCCTTCCGACGTCGACGGCATGGTGACGTTCACGATCGACCAGAACGAGGAAGTCGACGTCGCACGTACCGTGGGCTGCAACGACCTCACGTTCTACAGCCGCGTTCCCTATGGTGGCGGCGCGGCAACCGGATGCGTGCTGCAGGCCGCGATGGCGGTCGCCACCGGCATTGCCGACACCGTGGTCGTCTACCGTGCGCTGAACGGCCGCTCGGGGCATCGCTACTCCAAGGGCGTCTCCGGTGACCTGATCACCGGCAGCGCGATCCACTACGGCTGGTACATGCCGTTCGGCCTGCTGACGCCGGCCTCATGGGTGGCGACGTTCACGCAGCGCTACATGCACCTGACCGGCTGCACGGAGGATGCGTTCTTCGAAGTCGCACACTCTGCACGCGAGTACGCGGTCACCAATCCGGCAGCGTTCTTCTACAAGCGACCTTTCGATCGCGCCGAGTACGATGCGGGCAAGAAGATCTGCTCGCCGCTGAAGATCTACGACTGCTGCCAGGAGAGCGATGGTGGCTCGGCCGTGATCGTCACGACACCGGAACGGGCGCGTGACCTGAAGCAGCCCGGTGTGCTGATCCGCGGTGTTGCGCAGTGCTCGGCGAAGGATCAGGAGGAAATGACCTCGTTCTATCGTCCCGAGATCGGCTGTCTGCCGGAGATGGACATCGCGGCGAAGAAGGCCTACGAGCAATGCGGCCTCAGTGCTGAGGACATCGACGCGGCGGTGCTCTACGACGCATTCTCGCCGATCGTGCTGTGGCAGCTCGAGTCGTGGGGTTTCTGCAAGTACGGCGAGGCACAGGATTTCATCAAGGACGGGGCGTTGCGCATCGGTGGACGCCTGCCGACCAATACCCACGGCGGTCAGCTCTCCGAGGCGTACATCCATGGCGTCAACGGCATCGTCGAGGCGGTACGCCAGGTGCGTGGCACTTCGGTGAACCAGCCGAAGAAGACCATCAACCACGCGTTGGTGACTTCCGGTGTCGGCGTGCCTACCGGCGGAGCGATTCTCGGCCGGATGAACTGACGCCGCTCGTGACAGCGGCCGCACGCTGCAGGGATGCAGCGTGCGGACCGGGGTGCACGCCCCGGGATTGGGTCATTCGTGACGCAGCGCGTCGATCGGGTCCAGGCGCGCTGCCCGGCGTGCCGGGAAGTAGCCGAACAGCACCCCGATCAGCGCCGAGAACGCAAAGGACAGCAGATAGACGCCACTCGTGAACACGAATGGCAGGTTCATCGCGTGGGCAATCGACAGCGAGACGATGGTAGCCAGCACGATGCCTGCGAGCCCGCCGAGGGTGGCGAGCACTACCGCCTCGACCAGGAACTGCAGCAGCACCTCGCGTTCGAGTGCTCCGATCGCGAGACGGATCCCGATCTCGCGCGTGCGCTCGGTGACCGATACCAGCATGATGTTCATGATGCCGACGCCACCGACCAGCAGGCTCACCGCGGCGACCGCACCGAGCAGCGTCGTCATCGTGCGTGTGGTGCCGGTCAACGCTTCCATGAGCTGACGTGGGTCCATCACCATGAAATCGTCATTCTGGTTGCGGCCGATGCGGCGGCGCTCGCGCATGATGCCGGTAACCAGGTTCTTGGCCGTATCGAGCGAGTTCACGTTGCGCACGGCAACCTGGATATAGCCGATGTCCGGCGTGCCGTTCAGCCGCCGCTGCACGGTGCGCAACGGCATCAGCACGGTGTCGTCCTGGTCACGCCCCATCGCCGACTGGCCCCGTGCGGCGAGCATGCCGATCACCTGGCAGGCGAACTTGCCGACACGGATATGTTCCCCGAGCGGGTCGGCCGAACCGAACAGCTCCCTGCGCACCGTTGCACCGAGCAGGCACACCGCAGTGCCGGCTCGCTGTTCTGCCGCAGTGAAGCTGCGACCGTCGGCAAGGGCCCACTTGTTCGCGAACAGATAGTCGGACGTGGTGCCGGTCACGCTGGTGCTCCAGTTGCGTGCGTTGCGCACCACCGTCACGCTCGCGCTGGCGACCGGAACCACGGCATCGGCTTCATGGACCTCCCTCGCGAGCGCCTCGACGTCGGCGCTGCGGAAGTTCGCGGCTCCTTCGGGTGGCCCCATGCGTCGGCCGGGACGCACGGTGAGCAGATTGCTGCCCATACTGCCGATCTGTTCCTGGATCGACCGCGTCGCGCCGTTGCCGAGCGTGACCATCGTGATCACGGCGGCAACGCCGATCACGATGCCGAGCACGGTCAGAAACGAACGCATCGGGTTGCGACCGATGGCACGCAGCGCGAGCAGCATGGCGTTGCCGAGCATCAGTGCTGTCCTGCGGTCGGGGCGTCGGCAACGATGCGCCCGTCGAGGAAACGGATCACGCGCCTTGCGTATGCGGCCACGTCGGCTTCGTGGGTCACCATCACTATCGTGATTCCCTGTTCGCCGTTCAGGCGCGTCAGCAGTTCCATGATCTCGTGCGTGGTGCGTGTGTCGAGGTTGCCGGTCGGCTCGTCGGCGAGCAGGACCACCGGGTCGGTGACTATCGCGCGTGCGATGGCGACGCGCTGTTGCTGGCCGCCGGACAGCTCGGCTGGCGTATGCCGTTCGCGCTCGGCGAGTCCGACGGCGGCGAGCGCGGCCCGCGCCATGGCGTGGCGTTTTGCGGTCGGTTCGCCACGATAGATCAGGGGCAGTTCGACGTTTTCCAGCGCCGAGGTACGCCCCAGCAGGTTGAAGCCCTGGAACACGAAGCCGATGTAGCGCCGGCGCAACAGCGCGCGCTGGTTGCGTGTCAGCGTCTCGACCCGTACACCGCCGAATTCGTAACTGCCGCTGCTTGCCGAGTCCAGGCAGCCGATGATGTTCATGACAGTCGATTTGCCTGATCCGCTCGGCCCCATCACGGCAACGAACTCGCCCACTGCGATCGAGAGCTCCACATCGTGCAGCACCTGCACGCGCGCGTCACCGCTACCGTAGCTGCGCGTGATATCGCACAGACGGATCAGCGGTTCGGTACTCGCATTCAAGCACGCTTCTCCATGCGCTCGACGATCACGGCCATGCCTTCGCGCAGCTCGTCGCCACCGACCTCGGTAAACGAACCGTCGCTCGCGCCGACACGTACCGGGACCGCACGTAGCTGCCGGTCCTGCAGAACCCAGACACGCTCCGTGCCGTTGCCGGCGTTGCCCGATCCCGGGCGCTGCATGGATGCCGGATGGCGTGGCAGCAGGGCGCCCAGCAGGCCACCGGATGGCGTCGATCCGCCAGCCTGGGGCGCCGGTATGTAGCGCAGTGCGGCGTTCGGGACCAGCAACACGTTGTCACGATGATCGGTCTCGATCTCTGCGGTCGCCGTCATGCCGGGGCGCAGACTGAGGTCGTCGTTATCCACCGTCAGTACGGTCTTGTACGAAATCACGCCTTCCTGTTCCTGCGATCCGAAGCCGACGCGCGTGATGTGCGAAGGGTATTCGCGGCCTGGCCAGGCATCGACCGTGAAGGTGGCTGGCTGGCCTTCCTTGACCTGCGCAACATCGGCCTCGTCGACGGCCACTTCGAGCTTCATTTGCGTGAGATTCTCGGCGAGCGTGAACAGCACCGGTGCCTGCATCTGCGCGGCCACGGTCTGCCCCGGCTCGATCAGCCGGGCCAGCACGATGCCGTTGATCGGCGAGCGGATCGAGGACAGTCCGATATTGGTTTCCACCACGCCCACTGCAGCGCGCAACTGTTCCACTGCCGCCCTGGCGCTGGCGGTCGCGGCCTCGTTGCGCTTCAGCGTTGCTTCGGCGGCGTCGAGTTCCGCGGGTGCGGGAACCTTGCCGCCGGACAGCCTGGCGACGTGCTGCAGGCGCTCGAGATTTGCGTGTGCCTCGGCGGCCGACGCGCGTGCCTGCAGCACCTGCGCCTCGGCAGCAGCCAGCGAGGCCTGTGCCTCGGTGAGCTGATTGCGCAGCCTTCTGGTGTCGAGGCGTGCCAGTTCCTGGCCCTGCGTGACCGTGTCGTTGTCGTCGACGAACACCGCAGCGATGGTGCCGGAGAGCTCACTGCCGACGTCGACCTGGGTGGTCGGTTGCAGGTTTCCGGTGGCAGAGACGGTCACGCGCAGATCGCCGCGACGCAGTTCCGCCGTGCGGTATTCGACACCGTCGCTGCCCTGCGCGTACAGCCACCATGCGACCGAGCCCAACAGGAGCACGCCGGCCGTGATGAGCCATGGAGTGAAGCGCCGGCCGCCGCTGTGTGGGCGAAGGATGTCGTTGATGTCGTCGATTCTCATCCTCGATCCTTCGTGTCTGTGGCAGGGTCCCAGCCACCGCCAAGCGACTTGTAGAGCCGGATCATCGCGCCGGCGGCATCGGCACGTGCAGCAGCCACGGCGCTCTCGGCGTCGAGCCGGGTGCGTTCGGCGAGCAGCAGTGTCGCGAAATCGATCAGGCCCGCCTCGTATTGCGCGCGCGCCAGCGTGGCGGCTGTCCGGGCCGCAGCTGCCGCATCACCGAGTGCGGCATGCTCGCGCTGGCTGCCGTCGAGTGCCGCGAGTGCGTCGGCGGTCTCCTCCAATGCGCTGAAAACGGTGCTCTCCCAGGCCGCGAGCGCCTGTTGCTCGCGTGCATTGCCGATCTCGACCTCGCGTCGCAGGCGACCGGCGTCGAACAGCGTGGCTGCAAGCGAGGAACCCAGTGAGCGCGAACCGGTGTCGTGTGCATCGAGCCCGCTGAACGTGCGTGCCTGCAAGCCGAGGGTGCCGCTGAGCGAAAGCGAGGGGTAGCGCGCCGCAGTGGCGACGCCGATGCGCGCCGTCGCAGCCGCGAGCCGGCGCTCGGCAGCGTGCACATCGGGTCGCCGGCGTAGCGCATCTGCCGGTATCCCTACCGCAAGCTGCCACTGCGGCAATGGTATCGGTTGCGGACGAGCGAGATCTGCCAGGGTGGTCTCCGCAGGATCGGCGAGCAGTGTGCCCAGGCGGTGACGCGTCTGTGCCAGTGCCGTCGTGAGTGCGGGAATACGCGCACGGGTCTGCTCGCGGGCTGCGATTGCCTGCTCCGCATCGAGCGCGCTGGCGAGCCCTGCCATGGTGCGCCACCCGGCGATCTGCGCGGTTTCGGTCTGCATGTCGAGATTGCGCTGTGCGATGTCCAGTTGTTGCTGCAGCCGGCGCAGGTCCGTGTAGTCGAGCGCGACCTCGGCTGCGAGTGATATGCGCAGCGCGTACAGGTCTGCGCGCACTGCCTCCAGTTCTGCCTGTGCGGCTTCGTTGGCGCGGCGTGTGCCGCCGAACAGGTCGATCTCCCAGCCGGCGTCGAAGCCTGCGCGATACAGGCGATTCGTTTGCCCGCGACCGTTCGTATCGTGTCCGTGGCTGTCGGAACGGGAGACGCTGATTCCCGCTGTCGGATACCAGGCTGCAAGCGCCTGCTCGCGCGCTGCGCGCGCCTCGCGCACGCGTGCCTGTGCCGAATGCACGTCAGGGTTGGCGGCGAGCGCGCGTTCGATCAGGTGCTCCAGCAGCGGATCGTCGAAATGCCGCCACCACGTTGCAAGTGCGGCAGGATCGTCCGTCGCATTGCTTTCAGCATCGGGGATCGGTGCACTCCAGCTCGCCGGTGCCGGCGTTGCAGGCGGGCGGTAGTCAGGGCCCACGCTGCAGGCTGCCAGCAGTGCGGCCAGCGCCAGTGCAGCACAGCGTGCAGAACACGGTGGTATCGATGTCTCGTGGTCGAATGCTGCCCGAACTGCCGGTTTCATGCCGTGTCGCCGTACACGCCGTGTCTCAGGCTGGGCGTGCCCTGCCGCCCAGCGGCATGAAGCGGGGCAGCGGCCTTCCGTCGACGATGACGGTCTCGAAGAACATCGAGTGTGGACGCACCCACAGGCCACGCTCGCCGTAGCACGGGCGATAGACGACGAGGTGTTCGCCGGTTTCACTGTGGGTGGCGGTTCCCAGCACCTCGTAGTCGCGACCCTTGTAGTGACGATAGAGACCGGGTTGCAGGCGCTGAGTGATCGGGTCGCCGGCCGATTCCGGCATGACGGTCGTGGGCATCGGATACGGACCTGGCTCGCGGCTGTTGGATCCGCACCATAACGCAGATCAGGTGGCGCGCGCAGCGGAATCTGCCGCAACTCACTACAATCTGGCACGGCTGCTCGTCATCCAGGTGAATCTCAGATGCGTGTGTTCGTGGTCGGTGGAACCGGATTTCTCGGCTGGCATACCGTGCGCTCGTGTCTCGCGCGAGGCTGGAAGGCGACGGTGCTGGGGTTGCCGCCGGGGCCGCCGAAGGGTCTGTTTGCGCGTGGTGTCAGGGTGTTTTCCGGCAACCTGGACGATCTGTCCGACGTGCGTCTGCGCAGCATGTTGCGGGGTCACGATGCGCTCGTCTTTGCTGCAGGAATGGATGAACGCAGCACGCCGCCGCGTCCCGTCTACCCGAAACTGCGCAAGGCGAACGTCGACGACCTGCAGCGGGTGCTGACGCTCGCGCGCGATGCAGGTGGCACGCGCGCAGTCGTGGTCGGTTCGTATTTTGCGCATTTCGCGCGTCGCTGGTCCGAGCTGCAGCTGGGTTCCCACCATCCCTACATCCGCAGTCGCCTCGAGCAGGAGCGCGTTGCGCGCGCGGTGCCGGGGATGGCCGGTATGGTCGTGCAACTGCCTTATGTGTTCGGTGCACTGCCCGTGGAGGGCTGGCAACCCCTGTGGGCTCCGCTGGTGCGCTACCTGCGCCAGAGCGACAGGCTGTACTACCCCGACGGTGGCAGCGCCTGCATTTCGGCCACGGTGGCGGGGGAGGCGATCGCCGCCGCGATCGAGCGCGGCAAGGCGGGTCGCCGCTATCCGATCGGACAGGAGAACCTCGACTGGACCCAGCTGCTGACGCGTCTCGCACTGGCCGACGGGCGCCAGGTTCGCGTGCACACGCTGCCGGCGCGACTGACCCGATTCGGGTTTCAGGCAGGGCACTGGTGGAACCGCCTGCAGGGCAAGGAAAGCGGACTCGACCTGCCGCGCTTTGCCGAACTGCAGATGGAGCGCCTGTTCATCGATCCGGCACCATCACAGCGCGCGCTCGGTTATGCGCTCGACGATCTCGACGAGGCGTTGCGTGCCACCGTTGCCGCGGTGCAGTAAGCAAGCGCCTCGAGCAACTCAGTACACGCTGCCGATACCGCCGTCGTGCATGATCATGGCGCCGGTCACGAAACGCGCTTCCTCGGAAGCGAGGTACACGAAGGCGTGGGCGGTGTCCTCGGGCTGGCTGGTCGTCTTCAGCCAGCTCATCGCGGCAAGCGCGTTCTCGGCCTCGTCCTCGCTTGGCCACAGGCCTGCCTGCACATAGTCGCGCAGACCTTCGCGGATCAGCGGCGTCATCGTGACACCGGGGTGGATCGAATTGACCCGGATACGCCGCGGGCCGAATTCGTTTGCGGCGCACAGCGTCAGCATCCGCCCTGCAGCCTTCGAGACGTGATAGCCGATGTTGCCGGCGTTCGACATGTAGGAGGCCATTGACAGGTTGTTGACGATTGCCCCACCGCCCGCGTGGCGTGTGTGTGCCTCGGCGAGTGCCGGCACACAGGTCTTGATGCCGAGGAACAGGCCATCGTGATTGACGGCCATGACCTTGCGCAGATCCGCGATCGATGTGCTCTCGATGCCACCGTGAATCGACATGCCGGCATTGTTCACCAGCACGTCGAGCGTGCCGAAGGCATCGAGGGTGCGTGCAAGGACCAGCCGCCAGGCTGCTTCGTCGGTCACGTCGTGCGCGAGCAGCAGGAAGCGTCCCTTTCCATGTGTTTGCTCCATGCGTGCAGTGATCGCTTCGGCATCGTCGTGCCGCAGATCGGTTGCCACCACCGCGGTGGCGCCCTCGCGCAGGAACGCGTCACAGACCGCGACACCGATATTGCCGATGCGCCCCGCTCCGGTGACGATCGCAACCTTGCCGGCCAATCGATTCATGGTGTCATCTCCTCATTGCGGCGTCTGGCGGGTGTGGGGCAGTCTGCTTGTGCTTACGCTACGAACGGTACAGCCCGCAGTCAACCGGAATGACGAGCAGGGTGAGGATGAGGAGTACCTCGCCGGCGCACGCTACACTGGAACGCGGGATCCCACGCAGGATACGGCATCCATGCTGGCGGAAACATGCTTCGTACCGCTATCTGGCTTCGGCCCGGCGCCTGGAGCGTTGATGGCATCGCTGCTGCGATGAGTACCGCACTGATTCTCTCCGGTGGTGGTGCGCGTGCAGCGTACCAGGCCGGCGTGTTGCGCGGCGTGATGGAGATCCACGCCCGCGACACACTGCCTTTCGACGTCGTGTGCGGCACTTCGGCCGGAGCGATCAACGCCGCCTGTCTGGCAGCCACGGCGGATCATCCTCAGGCGGGAGTCGCGCGACTCTGTGCAGCATGGCGCGGGGTTCGTCCGTTGGACGTCTACGACCACAGATGGCGCGCCATGCTCGGCAACCTCGCGCGCTTTGCAACGGCTCTGGTCGGGATCGGTGATCGAAGGGCGCCGCGTGCGTTGCTCGACAATGCACCGCTGCGGCAGATGCTGCCGGGCTGGCTGGACTTCGACGCGCTGCATCGCAACGTTGCGGCCGGATTGTTGCGCACACTGTGCATCACCGCGATGGACTATTGCACCGGGACCTCGGTGGCGTTCTTCGAGGGTGGAGATGTGGAGCCGTGGGAGCGGCTGTATCGGCGTGGGGAGCGCACCGTGCTGAATCTCGATCACGTGATCGCATCGGCGGCGATCCCGATCCTGTTCCCCGCGCAGCAGATCGGCACACGCTACTTCGGCGACGGTGCGCTGCGGCAACTGCATCCAATCAGTCCGGCGCTGAAGTGCGGCGCCACACGGCTGTTCGTGATCGGTGTGTCGGCGCCGTTTGCTCCGTCCCATGCCATGTGCGACCGGCGTCGCCCGGGGATCGGACAGATGGCCGGTCACCTGCTGAACCGCGAATTCATCGACAACCTGAGCATGGATATCGAGTTTGGACAACGCTTCAACCGGGTCGCTGCTGCGCTGGAGCCGTCCGAACGCGAACGCTTCGACATGAAGCCGATCGAAACGCTGGTGATCACGCCGTCGGCGCATTTCAACGAAATCGCCGCGCGTCATCTGCATCGTCAGCCGCGCACGCTGAGGTTGTTGCAACGCATGCTCGGTATCACGCCGCGCGGGGCGGGAGCGAGCTTTGCGAGCTACCTGATGTTCGACGGCGAGTTCTGCGAGCGTCTGATGGAGATGGGATATCGCGACGCGCTCGCCGAGCGTGGGCGCGTGCGCGATTTCCTTGCCGGCGGCTTCAGTCCGGCTCGCTGAGACGATTCATCCGCTCCATCGTGTCGGCATATTCCTGCAGCAACCGCTGCACCACGGCGCGGCTGGTCTCGATGTGCTTGATCTGCCCGACCACCTGCCCGACCGGATGGAAGGCAACCTTGCGGGTGTCGTTGCGGGCGACATAGCGGTAGGTGCGGCGCATCGCGTCGGCGCTGACCAGACCCTGCAGCGGCATCGCCAGCGGCTTGGGGTTGCCCGGCTGTGCCCAGGCTTCGGTCCAGTCGTTGCGCAGCATCCGCGCCGGCTTGCCGGTCCATGATGGCGAACGTACGGTGTCTTCACTGGTGGCGGCGAAGTAGCACTCCTTTTCTTCGGGTTCAGCGGATGCCTCGGCGACGGCAAGCCACAGCGAGCCGCACCATACGCCTTCGGCGCCCATGGCAAGTGCGGCGGCCACCTGGCGACCGTTGCCGATGCCGCCCGCTGCCAGCACCGGCAGCGGTGCGACTGCGTCGATGATCTGTGGCCAGAGCACGATTGAACCGACCTCGCCGGTGTGTCCGCCGCCTTCGCTGCCCTGCGCGACGATGATGTCGACTCCATTGCGCTTGTGCTGCAGTGCCTGCTTCACCTTGCCGCACAACGCGGCGACCAGGCGTCCGCTGGCATGGATACGGTCGATGATCTCCTTCGGTGGCGTGCCCAGCGCGTTCGCGATCAGCTTCACGTTCGGGCGCGTGAGTGCTTCGTCAAGCAGCGGCGAGGCGGTCGCCTCGGTCCAGCCGAGCAACCCCATGTGCTCGTCCTTGTCGGGCCACTCCGGTACGCCGTGGTCGCGCAGCAACTGCTCGGCGAAATCGCGATGTCCCTGCGGCACCATGGCGTCCAGTTGCTTCTCGAGTTCCGCAGGATCGAGGTTGCCGCTGCCTTCGTACTTCTGCGGAATCACGATGTCGACCGCGTAGGGCCTGTCGCCGATGTGCGCGTCGATCCAGTCGAGCTCCTCGCGCAGACGCTCCGGCGAGAAGCCGACGGCTCCCAGCACGCCGAGGCCGCCGGCCTTGCTGACGGCGACTACCACGTCGCGGCAGTGCGTGAACGCGAAGATCGGAACCTCGATGCCGAGTCGCTCGCAGATCGGTGTGCGCATATGAATTTCTCCAGCGGTGTCATGCGATGGGCCATCATCGGGCGCATATCATCACGGCGGCAATGGGAAAGCGGCTCAAAGCGTGCTGGATAAAGCGATCAGGCGCGCCCGGATGCGGTGTGTCCTGATGCGGTTGCCGCGCCGAACCACGAGCCCCTACACTGCGGGGGTGTCCCGATCAGGAGTTCCGGTGATGGCCCGTGTGCGTGTTTCGAGGCCGTTCTTGCTGCTGCTGGCCGTGATGCTCGCGGCATGCGCCGGCCTGACCGGGCCGGTCGAGAATCCGCGCGTGACCGTCACCTCGCTGCGTCTGCTGCCGGTCGATGGCGTGGAGCAGCGCATCGAGGTGGGTCTGCGCCTGCTGAACCCGAACTCTTTCGATCTGCATGCCAAAGGGTTGGTGATCAGCCTCGGCCTGAACGGCGTGCCGCTGTTGAAGGGGGCGACGTCGGAGTTGCCGTTCGTGCCCGCCTACGGGGAGGCGCAGGCGAAGCTGACGCTCAGCCTCAGCCTGATGAGTGGCCTGCGCCTGATGAGCCGCCTCGCGCAACAGCCCGACGAACCGCTGCAGTACCGGCTCGAGGCGCGACTGGATCTGCGGCGTCCCTTGTGGAAGCGGCTCACGCTGATGGAGCAGGGCGAGATCGCGCCGCGGCGTGCGAATGTTTCCGGGGCGACGGCATCGTGATGCAGGATCCACAAAGATGACGCTGGCACAGATGCTGTTGGCGGCTGCAGCCGTCACGGTCATCTGGCTGTATTTCGACGGAATGCGCGTGCGCGAGGCTGCACTGCGTGCCGGACGCGACTACTGCGAGGCGGCCGGTCTGCAACTGCTCGATGAAACCGTCGCCCGCCAGAGCATCGGCATGGCCCGTGATGCCGACGGGCAGTTGCGGATCCGACGCTCGTTCGGATTCGAATTCACCAGCGACGGTGAGCGACGCTACCGCGGCAAGATCGTGATGCTGGGCGTGCGGGTCGAAACCGTGTGGGTCCAGCTGCACCGGATCCTGCATTGAGAGCACGCCGCGGCGAGCGACTTGCGGTCGCAGTCAGTTCCAGCGCGAGTGCGGCGAGAACTGGCTGCGCAGGAACTCCATCTGATCGCCGCGGATACGGTCGCTGTTGATCAGCGCGAGCCATTCGGCGACGTTCGGCTGGTAGGGGATGGCGATCATTTCCATGCGGGATTCTTCCGGCAACCGGTTGCCCTTGCGCTGGTTGCAGCGCTTGCACGCGCTGACTACGTTGGTCCATTGGTCTCGCCCGCCGCGCGAGCGCGGCACGATGTGGTCACGCGTCAGCTCGCGTTCCGGAAACTTCAGCGCGCAGTACATGCACAGGTGGCGATCGCGGCGGAACAGGGCGCGATTGGTCAGTGGCGGTATCGGGCGGCCCTTTCGCACCATGCAACCGGAGCAGGCGATGATGCTGTGCAGTTCGATCGTCGACTGCATGCCGGTGAGCCGCGAGATGCCGCCGCGCACGGTGCGGATGCGTTCGCCAAGGGTCCAGGCGACCAGATCGCGTGCGTAAAGACAAGTGGCCTCCTGCCAGCTCAGCCATTCGACCGGCTGGCCGGAGACGTCGAGCCGCAGGATGTGTGGATTCAGCATCGTGCCGAATCCGGGCAATTCGCCGTGGGCCTGCAGAACGTGCGGTCCTCCTCGTGTGTGCCTGGTGTGCAAACCGGCTGCGAATTACAGTAACCGCAGGTGCAGATGCATGGCAACTGCCATTCAGTGCGGGAATCGAGCGACGACACGGGAGGCCGCATGCCTAACATCGGACTGCCTTCCACGATGCGTGCGATGGTGTTGCACGCGCCGGGGCAACCCCTGATCGAGGAACGCCGTGCGGTGCCGCGGCCGGGCACGCACCAGGTGTTGCTGCGCGTGCATGCCTGCGGAATCTGTCGCACTGACCTGCACGTGGTCGATGGTGAACTGACCGAGTCCGTTCTGCCGTTGGTGCCGGGACATCAGATCATCGGGGAGGTTGTCGAGACGGGTACGCTCGCTACCGCGTTCGAATGTGGTACGCGCATCGGGGTGCCGTGGCTCGGTGGCAGTTGCGGGGGCTGCGAATTCTGCCTCGCTGGTGACGAGAACCTGTGTGCGCAGGCGCGCTATACCGGATACCAGATCGACGGCGGACTCGCCGAGTACTGTTTGGCCGATGTGCGTTACTGCTTCCCGATCGATGCGCGTCTCGACAGCGGGCAGGCTGCGCCGCTGCTCTGCGCGGGCCTGATCGGTTACCGCAGCTATCGTCCGGCGCGCTCGGCGCGGCGTCTTGGCTTTTTCGGCTTTGGTGCGGCGGCGCATATCCTGGTGCAGATCGCCTGCCACCATGAACAGCAGGTCTATGCGTTCACGCGTCCGGGCGATGTGGAGGCGCAGCACTTCGCGCGCCGACTCGGAGCCGCTTGGGCGGGGGGTAGCGACCAGGCTGCTCCGGTGGAGCTCGATGCAGCGATCATCTTCGCTCCCGACGGTGCGTTGGTGCCGCTGGCGCTGCGGGCGGTACGTCGCGGCGGGCGCGTGATCTGTGCCGGTATCCACATGAGCGATATCCCGTCGTTTCCGTACGCGGATCTGTGGGGAGAGCGGCATATCCAGTCGATTGCCAATCTGACGCGTCGCGATGGCGAGGAGTTTCTGCCACTGGCTGCCGAGCTGCCGGTCAGGACCGAAGTGAAGATCTATGGGCTGCCGGCGGCCAATCAGGCGCTGGACGACCTGCGCGCCGGGCGTTTCACGGGTGCGGCGGTGGTGATTCCCTGAATCGCACGCAAAAAAAAAGCCACCCTGGAGGGTGGCTGGAAACGGGTTGAATACGAGTGCGGAATCAGGCTGCCTTGCGTACGCGGTCGGTCAGCTTGCGTACCGCCTTGCGGAACTTCTCGACGCCGTCCTCGAGTTGCGAGGGGATTTCGATGTTGTCGACACGCTTGCGCAGGTCACGGCCCATGTCCTTCTGCGCCTTGTCCAGGTCGCGCTGAACTTGCTCGCCGCGCTTGACCAGTTGGTCCCACTGCTTCGGAGCTTCCTTGCGGACCTTGCTGACACGCTCGTTCAGGCGATCGTATACGCGGCCGGCGATGCCAAGCTGCACGAAGCGAACTTCCTTCGCCGTTTCCTGCACTTTCTTCAGCGCGCCGTCAGTCTTCGCCTTTGCCTTTGCCTTCGTTGCGGCCGGCTTGCGCTCGACTTTCTTCGCTGCTGCGCGCTGCGGTGCGGCGCGGCGGGCCTTCGGCTTTGCTACTGCTACCACTTCGTTGACGTTTGCTGCTTCTGCCATGGTCTGCCTCCTGTGGGCGTTGATTCGGGGTCCGTGAACTCTCTTGTTCAGGGATGGTGCGCAGCATACGGATCGGGATTAGAAAGCTCATACTAGAAAAACCGGTCAGTTGGCGATTTGTATCGATGCCTTGCTGCCGTGCGGCAAGGTACGCCAGATGGTCACGACAGCAGTGGAGGTGCAGGCATGATTTCCGACGAATTTCCGTCCGGTTGCAGCGAAACCGGAGGTGAGTCCAGCGTGCACTTTCTCAATGGGGTGCGCATCATGCCGCCGTTCGCCGATGGACTTGAAATCACCGAGTTTGCACTCGGATGTTTCTGGGGAGCCGAGCGGCTGTTCTGGCAGCAGCCTGGTGTGGTCGTCACTGCGGTGGGTTATGCCGGCGGCGTTACGCCGCAGCCCTCGTATCGGGACGTGTGCACGGGACGTACCGGGCATGCCGAAGCCGTGCGTGTGGTCTTTGATCCGGCACGCATCAGGTATCGGCAACTGCTGCGCGTGTTCTGGGAAAGCCACGACCCCACCCAGGGCATGCGCCAGGGTAATGACGTGGGAACCCAGTATCGCTCGATGATCTTCACGCATTCGTCGCAACAGATGGCGCTGGCGCTGGCTTCGCGCGATGCCTATGCGCGCGTGCTGGCCAGCGCGGGCTTCCCTGCGATCACCACCGGAATCGTGTCCGCCGGTGTGTTCCATTACGCGGAGGATTACCACCAGCAGTACCTCGCGAAGAACCCGCATGGCTACTGCGGCATCGGTGGCACCGGTGTGCCCTGTCCCGATGCTGCGGTGAGTTGAGCGCTCACACTGCGGTTTACCGCGATCGGGGCCGTCCGTATAATGCCGCGCCTTCACCTCGATAGCCCTTGCGGAGCCACCATGCTGCGGGTGCAGGAAGAAGCGCTTACCTTCGATGACGTGCTGCTGGTCCCCGGCGAGTCCGAGGTGGTGGCCAAGGACGTCAGTCTCCAGACCTGGCTGACGCGCGCGATCACGCTGAACATTCCGCTGATGTCCGCTGCAATGGACACCGTGACCGAGGCGCGTCTTGCGATCGGGATCGCACAGGAAGGCGGCATTGGCATCGTTCACAAGAACATGACAGCCGAGGAGCAGGCCGAGGAGGTTCGTGCGGTCAAGCGCTTCGAGAGCGGTGTGGTGCGCGAGCCGGTGACCATCGATTCCTCGCGTTCGATCCGCGAGCTGATCCGCCTGACCTCGGAGCTGAACTTCTCGGGAGTACCCGTCCTGAATCGCAAACGCGAGCTTGCAGGCATCGTGACGAGTCGCGATGTGCGCTTCGCGACCGATCTCGACCAGCCGGTGTCCTCGATCATGACACGCAAGCGCGATCTGGTGACCGTGCGCGAAGGCACCGATCTTGCCGAGGTGAAGCAGTTGCTGCATCGCCACCGTATCGAAAAGGTGCTGGTGGTCGATGACGGCTTCCATCTGCGCGGCATGATCACCGCGAAGGACATATTCAAGGCCGAGCGATTCCCGAACGCGTGCAAGGATGCCGACGGGCAACTGCGCGTGGGCGCTGCGGTCGGTATCTGTTCGGGCAATGACGAGCGCGTGCTGCGCCTGATCGAGGCCGGCGTCGACGTGCTGGTCGTCGATACGGCACACGGCCACTCGCGCAACGTGTGCAACACCGTGCGCAGCATCAAGACCGCGCATCCGTCGGTGCAGGTCATCGCCGGTAATATCGCCACGGCAGAGGCAGCGATGTATCTGCTCGATGCCGGCGTCGATGCAGTCAAGGTCGGCATCGGTCCCGGTTCGATCTGCACCACGCGTATCGTGACCGGAATCGGCGTACCGCAGATCAGCGCGATCGCCAATGTTGCAGCAGCGCTCGAGGGAACCGGAGTCCCGCTGATCGCCGACGGTGGCATCCGTTTCTCGGGTGACGTGGCAAAGGCGGTCGCTGCCGGTGCGCACGTGATCATGGTCGGCAGCATGTTTGCCGGCACCGAGGAGGCGCCCGGCGAGATCGAGTTGTACCAGGGGCGCAGCTACAAGGCTTATCGCGGCATGGGCTCGTTGGGTGCGATGGCCAAGGGTTCCAGCGACCGCTATTTCCAGAATGCTGCGGAAGGCGTCGAGAAGCTCGTGCCCGAAGGCATCGAAGGGCGCGTTCCGTTCAAGGGGCCGATATCGGGCATCGTGCACCAGTTGATGGGCGGATTGCGCGCCGCGATGGGCTATACCGGTAGCCCGGACATCGAAATCATGCGCACACGGCCGAAGTTCGTGCGCATCACCTCGGCAGGCATCCACGAGAGCCACGTCCACGACGTCAGCATCACCAAGGAAGCGCCGAACTACCCGGTGCGCTGAGCACCGGTGTGGCCGGTAAGGACGCGGGCGACGTGGTCGCAGCGCAATCGCCGGCACAGCGATCGACACGCGGGGCCCGGCGGGCCCCGTCGCATTTCCGGGCACGGAGAACACCTCGCCGATGAGTACCGACATCCATTCCCAGCGCATCCTGATCATCGATTTCGGATCGCAGTACACGCAATTGATTGCGCGGCGCGTGCGCGAACTCGGCGTCTACTGCGAGATCCAGAGCTGGCGCGCCGGTATTGCCGCGATCCGTCGTTTTGCACCGCGTGGCGTGATCCTGTCCGGCGGCCCCCAATCGGTGACCGGACGCGGAGCGCCGCGTGTTCCGCCGGCGCTGTTCGAGATGGGCGTCCCGCTGTTCGGTATCTGCTACGGCATGCAGACGATGGCGGTGCAGCTTGGCGGCAAGGTCGAAGCGGCGCCGCAGCGCGAGTTCGGTTACGCGCAGGCGCGCGTCACCGCGTCCAGCCGCCTGCTCGACGGCATCAGTGACCACATCGATGCCGACGGTGTGGCGCAGCTCGAAGTCTGGATGAGCCACGGCGACAAGGTCGTCGAGCTGCCCGGCGGTTTCGAGCTGCTGGCCGCCACCGACAGCGCGCCGATTGCGGCGATGGTGGACGAGGCGCGCGGTTTCTACGGCGTGCAGTTCCACCCCGAGGTCACGCACACTCGCCAGGGCGGACGCATCCTCGAGCATTTCGTGAAGACGATCTGTGGCTGCGAGGGATTGTGGATGCCAGGCACCATCATCGAGGACGCGATCGCGACGGTGCGCCGTACGGTGGGCTCCGACAAGGTATTGCTCGGGCTTTCCGGTGGCGTCGATTCCTCTGTGGTCGCGGCGCTGCTCTCGCGCGCGATTGGGGATCAACTGACCTGCGTGTTCGTCGACCACGGCCTGCTGCGCCTCGACGAGGGCGATCACGTGATGGAAATGTTCGCACGGAACATGGGCATCCGCGTGATCCGTGTGCGTGCCGAACGCGAGTTCCTGCGCAAGTTGAAGGGCGTGAGCGATCCCGAGCGCAAGCGCAAGATCATCGGGCGCACCTTCATCGAGGTGTTCGAGCGCAAGGCGGCGCAGATCCGCGGTGTGAAATGGCTGGCGCAGGGCACCATCTATCCCGACGTGATCGAGTCGGCAGCGTCGAAGCACGGCAACGCGCAGTTGATCAAGTCGCACCACAACGTCGGCGGCTTGCCCGCGCGCATGAAGCTCGGACTGCTCGAGCCACTGAAGGAGCTGTTCAAGGACGAGGTGCGCCGCATCGGACTCGAACTCGGGCTGCCGCATGACATGGTCTACCGGCATCCGTTCCCGGGGCCGGGACTTGGTGTGCGTATCCTTGGCGAGGTGCGCAAGGCCTACGCCGACGTGCTGCGCCGTGCCGATGCGATCTTCATCGAGGAGTTGCATACCGCCGGGCTTTACCATGAAGTCAGCCAGGCCTTTGCCGTCTTCCTGCCGGTGAAATCGGTTGGAGTAACCGGCGATGGTCGCCGCTACGAGTGGGTGATCGCCCTGCGTGCCGTCGAGACTGTCGACTTCATGACCGCGCGTTCGGCGCGCCTGCCCTGGGAGCTGCTCGAGCGGGTTTCGCGGCGCATCATCAACGAAGTGCCTGAAGTCTCGCGCGTGACCTACGACGTGAGTTCCAAGCCGCCGGCGACGATCGAGTGGGAGTGAGGGGGCGAGACGGCCCGTCGGGACTGTCATGAAGCCTCGTCACGTCGGGCGGCGCGCACGCCGCGAGATGGGGAAGGGGCGCCGCGCGGGCAAAGCGCCGCACGAAGTGTTCAGTAGCACCTTGATTCAGGTCCCCGGGTCTGGTTGGCGATGGGTACAGGGACGCGCGTCGGGTCCTTGGTTGTAGATACGGACTCCTGAGGAAAAGTGTCGGATCGCGGCATGACGGGTTGAGGCCCCCGTCGCTTGTCGGCTTCTGGTCGGCTGATCTTCACTGAACAGCAAATATCGCCATCTCGTCGAATGTCGGATGCAGCGCCGCCCCGAGGCCGGGCGACGAAGTTGCATCGGCACGCCAACGGAGGCGATGTTGTCGTGCGATCAGCGCGTTATCCGTGAGGCGGATGGCTGCGGCGATCACGCGTCGTACCGCGCTCTTCACCGGTATCGGCTTGAAGGTCACGAGATCGTTCGTGTCCCAAGCGACGCGGCAATGAGGTCCTTGGTGGTCGATCGCGGGCCGGCGATCAGTGCCTGGATTCGCCCCTCGACCTCGTCGATCCAATCGACGTTCCTCGCGGCAGCCAGGGTCCTCGAGCACGCGGCGAGTACGTCGCGCGATCCGGTGGGCAGCGGTCGCAGCGGCAAGCGGGGTGGTCGGCGTGCGCGCACGCAAAGGCTCTGTTTTGCAGTAAAGCTGGTTTGCTGGCAAAATGTGCCCATGAAGACGACACTTGACCTGCCCGACGAACTAGTCCGGCGCATCAAGATCGAGGCCGCGCAATCCGATCGCAAGCTGAAGGACTTGGTGGCGCAACTGCTCGAAGCCGGACTTCGCGCCAGCCGCGACGACGGTGCCGCCGCGGCGTTGCCCAAACCGGTGAAGCGCCGGCGAGGTGGGCCGCTGACGGCCGACGCGATCGAGGCCGCGATCGCCGCCGGCCGCGAATGATCGTCGTCGACACCAACGTCATCGCCTATCTGCTGATCGAGGGCGACCGCACCGCCGACGCGCAGGCGCTTCGCCTGGCCGATCCCGACTGGCGCAGCGAGCCGTTCCTGCTGGTCGAGTTCAGCAACCTGCTGGCGACGCAGGTGAGAGCCAAGGCGCTCTCGGCCGCGCAGGCGAAGTCGTTGCTCGAATCGGCCGCGCAGCAGGTCGCGGCATGGGTCGAAGTCCCTCATGCAGAAGCGCTGGCCGTGGCCCTCGATCGCCAGGTCTCAGCCTACGACGCGCGGTTCGTCGCTTGCGCGCGCCGACTCTCAGCGCCGCTGGTGACCGAAGACTCGCGCCTGCGCGCGGCGACGCCGGGGTCGTCGATCTCGATCGCCGAGGCAGTCTCGCGGTCGGTTGGATAGAGGCGGTAATGGCCGTTAGGCACGGCGGGGCTGGCTTCAGGATCGTGACGGTAAAAAACTGCGAAAACGTGAGTTGCAACAATAGATTAAGGCGTTCGTTGGCGGCGCCTTTCGGGCTCTTGGCGGACCGACACGGAAGTCCGTCGATTGCCGTTGACAGCCGTCCTGGCAGTCGATAGATGTCGATAGATCTCGCAAGGTCACTTTTCGCCGAACCGCCCGGAAACCCGCGCAATGCTGGCGCCTGACAGATTGACGGTAAGAAGGTGTTTACAAAATCAGGTGGTCAATCGTCTTAAAAGCATCCGCGCCTCAGTCAACCAGACCCAAGCCTCCGACACCCCAGCAAGCCGGTCATGGTGCATCACGAGCCGTCGTGCTCGCTCGTTCCAGGCATGAGTCCTTTCAACGACCCACCTTTTGGCGAGAACTACAAAGCCCTTGGCGTCGGCCTGCACGGTGAATAGATCTGGTTGATCCGCTTGTGTCCAACGCCCCACATTCTTGTTAGCGGGATGGCGAACCACATCAACGTGGACGTTGTGGCACTGAGATACTGTCTGCGCGCACTTCCCGGCGTAGCCCCCGTCGACGAACAAGGTCTTTATGCTCGGGTACTTTGCCATTGTGGCAGCTATCACTGGGTGAGCGCCGTCACGATCCTGAACGCTGGCCGCGCTGACACTGACCGCTAGCACCAGTCCCAAGGTATCGACCACCAAGTGGCGCTTGCGCCCTTTGATCTTCTTTCCAGCGTCGTAACCCGTTTCCCCGCCTTGTGGAGAACTGCGGGTTGATTGCGCATCGAGTACCGCGGCTGTCGGGGACACGTCACGTCCCTGGCGTTCGCGCCATTGTGCGCGCAGACGATCATGCATCTGTTCGAACTTTCCTCGAACGCTCCAGCGACGGAACGTGCGATAGACGTTCTGCCACGCAGGAAATTCCTTCGGCAGCATGCGCCAGGAGCCCCCGGTGCGAACGACATAACAACACGCATCGACAAGCAGGCGGCGGGGGTATTGTGCCGGCGTGCCTCGCCCTCCGTCGTTTTCAAAGATATCTTGAACCAAGGCCCACTCCGCATCGGTCAAGCAACTTGGATACGTCTGCTCGGGCACGAGACGACGATGCGCATCTGTATAGCCGTAGCGACGTTTCGTTTCTTCATTTCTCTGGACCTCGACAGCCACGGCATTCTGGCGGCGCTCAACTCCGGCGGCACGAAGGTGTCTCTGGAGTGTGTCTCTGTGGATCTTGATGCCGGTTCGACTCTCCAGCAATGCAATCAGCTCATCGTTGGTGGCGAGAGGATTGACCTGCACGAGGCCCACAAGAATCGCACGATCTTCATCAGAGAGCTTCAGAGGGCGTCCCAGCGTCGACATGAACGGAATCTTCCAGTTTGCGGGCGGTGCCGTCATTATACGCTATTTTGTAAACACCCTCTTAGAGGGCTCGTTGATGATTGAGTGGGGGCGACCTAAATCATATGCAAAACTCTTGAATATCTGTCGAGATTTGCGTATAATTCTATATGCCTTCCATCGACTCCTACCTCGACGGTCTGCTCGCCCGCGGCCGCGCCTACTTCTCCCGGGATGAGATAGCCGCTGCGCTTGGCCTGAAGCCGTCGGCACAGGCGGCGGCGATCACCCGCGCAATCAACAAGCGTCGCCTGGCGAACCCCAGGCACGGTTTCTATCTCATCCTGCGCCCTGAAGATCAGGTCGCAGGCGCACCGGACCCCGTCAAGTGGATCGATCCGCTGATGAAGTATCAGGCGATCGACTACCGCATTTCGCTGCTGCGCGCGGCGGCATTCCACGGCGCTTCGCACCAGGCCAGCATGGTCTTCCAGGTCGTCGTCCCGAGGCAGTTGCGGAACTTCGATCTGGGTCGCCATCGCCTGCAGTTCATTTATCAGGGTCCGGACGCGTTCAGTCAGGTCAATCAGGCATCGTTGGTCGACCAGATGAAGAGCGACGCCGGCTTCGCCACGGTGGCTGGCGTCGAACTGACGCTGCTCGATTGCGTGCGCTACTTCCACAAGGCAGCCGGCATCAACGGCGCCGCGCAGATCGTCAAGGATATCGGCGCCAAGGCCAGCCCGCGCCTGCTGCGGAAGGCGGCCGACGCCTACGAGAACTCGGCGGTCCGTCGACTTGGCTACCTGCTCGATCTGGCGGGACACGCGCGCCAAGCCGACGCGCTGCAAGGGTTCGTGAAATGCGCCCGGACAGCACTGCCGCTCGATCCGGCCGTCCGGCCGTTCGTGAAGGCTTTGGCACAGGCCGGCGAGCGAAATTCAAGGTGGAAGCTCCTGATCAATGAAGCGGTGGAGATCGCGGAGTGATTCCCGCTGCCCTTCTGCAGGCGTGGAGTACGAAAGCGCCTTGGCCGGACCTGCGGCAGGTCAAGCAGGACCTGATCATCTGTCGCGCCCTGTGCGACCTGTTCAATGCGCCGGCGTTGACGGGGAAGATCGCATTCCGCGGTGGTACGGCGATCCACAAGCTGCTCTTCAAGCAACCGCTGCGCTACTCGGAGGATATCGACCTGGTCCAGGCGCATCCCGAGCCCATCGGTGGCACGGTCGACGCGATTCGCGCGGCGCTGTCGTGGCTCGGGAAGTGCAGCCGGGAGCAGGCCGGGCACTCGATGCACCTGGTGTTCAAGTTCACGCCCGAGATCGATGCGCAGGCGACGCTCAAGCTGAAGGTCGAGATCAACACTCGGGAGCACGCGAGCTTGCTTGGTGTTCGACACTATCCGTTCGCCGTGGAAAACGACTGGTACCGCGGAGCGGCGGAGATCGCCTCCTTCGAGCCGGAGGAATTGTTAGGTACGAAGTTGTGCGCACTGTTGCAGCGGCGCAGGAGCCGTGACCTGTTCGATCTGCATCAGGGAATCGAACAGCTGCCGCTGGCTCCGGAGAATGTCATCGCCTGCTTCGAGCACTATCTGGCCCTGGAAGGCAAGCCGATCACGCGAGCGATGGCCGAGCAGCGCATGCTCGAAAAGTTGACGCGAAGTCTGACGGAGGACGTCGCGCCGATGCTGCCAGCGAGCGTGCGCTGGAGCGATGCGGATGCGATCCAGGCATTCAAGCGCGTCTGGACCGAGCTGATCGCGCGAATCGGCGGAGACAGATGGAAGCTCTCCGATGCGGTCATCGAGGAACTGCGTGCAACGCGTTATCCGGCGTTGCTGATGCCCCAAGATCGGAAACAGCCGCAATGACGGCTTCGGAGCAATCACTGCCGAGCAAGCCATCGACGTCGGAGCCCGAATCCTTGGCCGTGCTGCAGGCGGAGAACGAGCGACTGATCGCGCTCCTGGAGGCAAACGGCATCGATTGGCGTCTGCAGCCTGAACCCGCAACGTCTCCTCCGCAACCCGAATCGTCGCGACTCTCCACCGAGACGAAAGTGACACTCTTTCGCCGGCGGTTTCGGGGTCGCACGGATGTCTACCCCGTGCGCTGGGAGAGCAAGACGACCGGCAAGTCGGGTTACGCACCCGCCTGTGCGAACGAGTGGCGCGCCGGAGTGTGCGAGAAACCGCGTATCAAGTGCGGAGACTGCCGGAATCGCTCCTTGATCCCGCTTTCGGACGCTGCCATCTACGCCCACCTGACCGGTGACCACACGATCGGTGTCTACCCGCTGCTGGAGGACGATAGCTGCTGCTTCCTTGCGATTGATTTCGACGAAGCCGAGTGGAAAGAGGATGTTCGCGCCTTCGCGGGTTCGTGCGCCGATCTCGGCGTCCCGGTTGCGATCGAGACTTCCCGCTCGGGAAACGGGGCGCACGCCTGGATCTTCTTCGCCAACCGCGTATCGGCCCGGGATGCGCGTCGGCTGGGCACCGCCATCATCAGCCACACCTGCGCGCGAACCCGGCAGCTGAAGCTCTCTTCCTACGACCGCCTGT
This sequence comes from Pseudomonadales bacterium, assembly GCA_024234165.1. Taxonomy (NCBI): domain Bacteria; kingdom Pseudomonadati; phylum Pseudomonadota; class Gammaproteobacteria; order Pseudomonadales; species Pseudomonadales bacterium. The sequence continues at coordinate 753,497 of JACKOP010000002.1, read as the reverse complement.
TTCCCAATCAGGACACGATGCCCAAGGGCGGCTTCGGCAATCTGATCGCCTTGCCGCTGCAGAAGAATCCTCGCGAGAACGGCTGCACCGTGTTCGTCGACTCCGATCTGCGGCCGCATCCGGACCAGTGGCAGCTCCTGGCATCGATCCAACCAATGTCGCCGCACGACATCGAGCCGACGATCGTTCGGGCCACAGGCGGCGTGCATCCCCTCGACGTCACCTTTATCGACGATGAGGATCTGGCGACGCCGTGGAAGCGCACTTCGCCACCGCTTGCGAAGATCCCTGGCACGATGCCGAAGTCGCTCATCGTGACCTTGGCGAGTCTCGTCTACTTCGAAAAGGCGGAGCTTCCGCAGCCTTTAGCCAACCGCCTGATCCGACTCGCGGCGTTTCAGAACCCCGAGTTCTACCGGGCACAGGCCATGCGGTTGTCGGTGTGGGACAAGCCCCGGGTGATCGGCTGCGCCGAGAACTATCCCCGTCACATTGCACTGCCGCGCGGCTGCCTCGATGCCGCGCAGGACTTGCTGCGCGATAGCGCAATCCAATGTGATCTGAGGGACGAGCGCAACGCCGGCGAGTCGATCGATGTGAAATTCGTCGGAACGCTTCGAGCTGATCAGGAGGCGGCCATTGCCGCGATGCTGCAGCACGACGTCGGAGTGCTCTGTGCTCCGACCGCATTCGGCAAGACCGTTACCGCTGCCGCGATGATCGGCCGACGGGGCGTGAACACGCTGGTGCTGGTGCATCGAACCGAGCTACTCAGGCAGTGGCAGGAGCGATTGCAGACGTTTCTCGGCGGCGGCGAGGCCGTGGTCGGCACGATCGGCGGCGGCAAGGCGAAGCCGACCGGCAACATCGACATCGCGGTGATGCAGTCGCTGTCCCGCCAAGGCGAGGTCAATGCCCTCGTCGAGAACTACGGCCACATCATCGTGGACGAGTGCCATCACGTTGGTGCGGTGTCGTTCGACGCCATCCTGAAGCGATGCAAGGCCAGGTACGTGCTTGGCCTGACCGCCACGCCGATCCGCCGCGATGGGCAGCAGCCGATCATCTTCATGCAGTGCGGGTCGATCCGGCACACCGCGGCGAGTCCTGTCGACGCTCCTCATGACCTGGAGGTACTGCCGCGATCATGCTTTGCTCGGATCGACCTGCCGCCGGAGTCGGGGATTCAGGAGGTGTTTCGGCACCTCGCCAGCGATCGATCACGGACGGAAGCAATCGCCGCAGAAGTCAGGAAGGCGTTCGATCAGGGCCGCAAGGTGCTGGTCCTGACCGAGCGCACTGAGCACCTCGACGCCATCGGGGCGGCCCTCGGCGCGGGCAGCTCGCCACTGTTCGTTCTTCACGGGCGCATGTCCAGGAGACAACGCGCCGTGCTCATCACGGAACTCGATGCGCTGCCACCCGATGCGCCGCGCATTCTGCTGGCGACCGGCAAGCTCGTCGGCGAAGGATTCGACCATCCACCCCTCGATACCCTGGTACTGGCGATGCCCATCTCGTGGAGAGGAACGTTGCAACAGTACGCCGGCCGGTTGCATCGGGAGCACGCCGGCAAGACCGAGGTGCGGATCATCGACTTCGTCGACACCGGGCACCCGGCCTTGGTTCGCATGTGGGACAAGCGCCAGCATGGCTACCGGGCGATGGGCTACTCGGTTCGTGCCGAAGTGGATCCTGCAGGAACCGTCGTGGCCGGACTCCCGCTCAGTCGCGTATTTCAGACGAGGAATCAACAGTGAGACGGCAGCGTGCTTCCGACCGATCTGTCAAGGAGCCGAGGCTCTCTCGCACCCATCCGCCGGTCCACCTCGCCCCCGGAGACTGGCAACGCGCACTGCGCCGCCAGTTCGGGCGCGACCAGACGTTCGTGTTGGAGAATCGGGGCGACCAACCGTTCTTTTCCGAGTTTCGCGTTGCCAACCCGCAGTCGAAGGCCAGCTACCGCGTGACGATACGTGGTCTGAATGCCGGCGACAACTATTGTTCCTGCCCGGACTACGCCACCAACGAACTGGGCACCTGCAAGCACATCGAGTTCGTCCTCGCCCGGCTCGAAAAGAAGCGCGGGGCGAAGGCCGCGTTTGCCCGAGGGTGGCGGCCGGCGTTTTCTGAGATCTATCTTCGGAATGACGGTGCGCGCGCGGTGTACTTCCGCGCCGGATCGGATTGCCCGTCGGCCGTTTCGAAAGCGGCTTCGAGGCTTTTCGACGCCTCGCGCGGTGGCGTGCTACCGGCGGACCGCTTCGGCGACTTGGAGCGCTTCCTCGCGACGGCGGCGAAGAGCGGCCACGAAGTGCGCGCCTGCGACGATGCGCTCGACTTCGTCGCCGGCCGTCGCGATGCGGCGCGCCGGGCGCAGGTGCTCGACAGCCTGTTCCCGCGCGGCGCGTCAGACCGGAAGCTCAAGAAGCTGCTGCAGGCACCTCTATATCCCTATCAGGCCGAAGGCGCCCTGTTCGCTGTGCGCGCCGGCCGCGCACTGATCGGCGACGAGATGGGCTTGGGCAAGACCATCCAGGCCATCGCGGCGATGGAAATCCTGGCGCGGCAATTCGGCGTCTCGCGTGTGCTGGTGGTGTGCCCGACTTCGCTCAAGTACCAGTGGCAAAGTGAGATCAGCCGCTTTTCTGGCCGTGCGGCGCGGGTCATGGCCGGCGGTCGGGCGCAGCGGCAGAAGGATTTCAGCGCCGATGACTTCTGCAAGATCACCAACTACGAAAAGCTCAAGCCCGATCTCGACCTGATCGCCGCGTGGGTGCCGGAACTGGTGATCGTCGACGAGGCGCAGCGCATCAAGAACTGGAATACGATCGCCGCGCGGGCATTGAAGCGCATCGACAGTCCGTACGCCCTTGTGCTCACCGGTACGCCGCTCGAGAACAAGCTCGAGGAGCTGATCTCGATCGTGCAGTTCGTCGACCAGTACCGGCTGGGGCCTACCTGGAAGCTGCTGCACGAGCATCAGGTCAAGGACGAGTTCGGCCGCGTCACCGGCTACACCGGGCTGGAAAAGATCGGCCAGACGCTCGCGCCCATCCTGATCCGCCGGCGTCGTTCCGAGGTCCTGACGCAGCTGCCCAGGCGCACCGATCAGAACCTGCTGGTGCCGATGACCGAGTTGCAGATGGTGCATCACCAGGAGAACGCCGACATCGTGGCAAAGATCGTCGCGCGCTGGCGGCGGATGAAGTTTCTGTCGGACACGGACCAACGGCGGCTAACCTGCGCGCTGCAGAACATGCGCATGTCCTGCAACAGCACTTATCTGCTGGATCAGGAAACCGACCACGGCGTCAAGGCCGACGAACTGGCGGCGTTGCTAGACGGCCTTCTCGTGCAGCCGGACGCCAAGGCGGTCGTGTTCAGTCAGTGGACGCGCACGCACGATATCGTCATCCGCAGGCTGGAAGAGCGCGGCATCGGCTACGTCAGTTTCCATGGCGGCGTCCCATCGGAAAGGCGCCCGGCACTGGTGGACCGCTTTCGTGACGATCTGGACTGCCGCGTCTTCCTTTCCACTGATGCGGGCGCGGCGGGACTGAACCTGCAACACGCCTCGACGCTGGTGAACATGGACCTGCCGTGGAACCCGGCGCTGCTGGAGCAGCGCATCGGGCGCATCCACCGCATGGGCCAGACGCGACCGGTGCAGATCGTCAATTTCGTTGCCAAGGGCACCATCGAGGAGGGAATGCTGTCGGTGCTCGCCTTCAAGCGGTCTCTTTCGGCGGGCATCCTGGATGGTGGCCAGAGCGAGATCGCGCTCGGTGGTTCACGCCTTAGTCGCTTCATGAAGGAAGTGGAGAACGTAACCGGCCGCATGGGCGAGGGCGAAGCTGTGGCGCCGGCGGAAGAGGCAGCAAGCGTCGGCAGCGCGCCGGTGGAACTGCCGATGGAAGCGGCCACCGTCGACGAACCTGCCGTCGCTGTCGAGATGGTCTCGGCAGCCGACGCCTCCGTACTGGAAGGTACCGCGGCGGCGCTGCAGGACGCGTCCGTCGATCCCTGGGCCGTGCTGCTACAGGCCGGCGCGCAGTTGGCATCGGCGCTGAGCGCAGCCGGCAATCCCGAGGCGCCGTCGCATCCCTGGCTCGAGCATGACCCGGCGACCGGCGCGCGCAGCCTCCGGCTGCCACTGCCGCCGCCGGAGACGGCGCGACGGCTTGCCGAGGCCCTCTCGGTGATTGCGGACTCGCTTCGTGGAACGAGGGCGGGCCAGTGACTGTTCGTCATTGCGCCGGCAGACGTCGATAGATCTCGGAAGGTGGGCTATCGCGAAATCGGGCGCAAACGCTGGGTGACCTTCTGGATCTCGGCGGTGGCTTCGCGGACCCGTTGTGCCGCCGGCTGCGAGCTCAAGCCAAAGGCGTGCCGGCAAAAAACGCGGCGCGAACGCCCACGATGATCTTGCGCCCCGTGAGCCCGGTGTCGCCCTTCGGGCCGCCAGTGACGAAGCGCCCGGTAGGGTTGATCAACTCGCGGTAGCCGCTGGCGCGCAGCGCCTTCGGGATGACGGCGTCGATGATCTCGCGCCTCACCGCTGCGCGGAGAGTGTCGGTGTCGACGTCTTCGGCGTGCTGGGTGGAGAGCACCACGGCATCGACCGCCACCGGCCGGCCGTCTTCGTAGCGGAAGCTGACCTGCGACTTGGCGTCGGGCTGCAGCCAGGGTAGGGCGCCGGCGCGGCGCAGTTCGGGCTGACGACGGACCAGCCGGTGTGCATAGACGATCGGCGCCGGCATCAACTCCGGCGTCTCGTCGCAGGCGTAGCCGAACATCAGGCCCTGGTCGCCGGCGCCGATCACGCCGTCGGCCCGGTCCACGCCACGGTTGATGTCGGCCGACTGGCCGTTGAATCGCGCCTGCACCTCGCAGCGCTCGGGGTCGATGCCGGTGGCGCCGTCGCGGTAGCCCGCGTCGCGCAGCACGCCAGCCACGATGGACACCGCACGTTCACGCACCTGGCGGAACACATCGGGGTTGCGAGTCTTGAACTCGCCGGCCACTACCACACACTGGTCGGGCCAGCAGGGTTTCGCAGGCCACGCGGGCGCTCGGCTCCAGGCGCAGGAACTCGTCGAGCACCGCATCGGAGATGCGGTCGGCGAGCTTGTCGGGGTGGCCTTCGGAGACGGACTCCGACGAGAACAGGCCATTGCGAACAGACATCGATCACTCCTCTTTAGCCGCTTTGACGATCTGTCGGGGGCGGCAATCCGGATCAAATCCCCCCGGTCCTTTGCCTCGATGGCGGGCGGACCAGCCCATGAACACTCAGCGCAGCAAGATCAAGCGCGGCACGGCGTCGGCGTCGCTCCAGACGATGGCGTTCTGCTTCAGGGCCCGCCCCAGGGTCTTGGCGGCTTCTAGTTTCAATCCGAAGACAAGGTAGCTCGCATCGCCCGGCCACTGGTTGGATGGGTGCTGGCCGATGCCTTCGATGTGGGCGAGGCTGCGGCGGGCGAGTTCCAGCCCGAGATCGGCGTGGAGCTGCGTGTTGGATGCGGCGTCGACACCCTCGCTGAAAGGGTTGCAGGCCGTGATGAAGGCGCAGCAATCCGACCGGAAGCGCTTGTGCGCGGCGGCGAGCGCCGCGCTGTGTTCGTCCATTCGCAGGGTGAATGGCTCGGCGCCGTGGACCTGATAGTGGATCTCGCGGAAGGCCTGGATAAGGCCGGCGTCGATGACTGAATCCGGAAACAAAAAAGCCCTCCTGAACAGAAGGGCCGACGCTGTTGCCCGCTTGGTTGCTCCCGAAGGAGCCGCATCCGCTTTCGCGATCCACCTTGCCCAGGTAGGCAGGTTGGCATGGGCGTCGGCCCAAATCGAAATGTGACGCCATTCTAACTCAGTCGTCTCGCCGGCAGCATCCAACCGGTCGCCGTGACTTACCCACCGCCGCGCGAGTCTTGCGTTAGAGGCGCCGATCGCGCGGCCGTGGATAAGTCCTCCGACCATCTGCTACGCGATCGCTCCTCCCTCACGGTGAGCATGACGGGCTCGTTCGTGCCGGAGGCGCTCTACCGACCTGCGCAATGCATCGTCGAGATGGTCGAGCAGTTCTCGCATCCGTGCGAAGCGCTCCAGGTCTTCGCCGTCGGAACGCTGCCGAAGTACCTCGCGCGCAGCCGGCTCCTCCGTCAGGCGAGCCAGGGCGACGCCGTGACGTCCCATCTGCTGAAGCGCGTCCGTAGCTTCCCGGGCCCGCTCCTGCAGAGTTGCCAACGCCACTTGCGCGTCGCCGGAAAGAAACTCGCCGAGAGGACCGCCCAGGAGGCGGGCAAGGACTATCGCTGCAACGACGTCGACACTGAGGCCGAGGTCGGCCGTGTGCCGGAAGAGGTCGTCGAGCTCGGCTGCAAGACCGGAGTGCGCAAGCAGATCGAGTGCACCGGCCACGTCGAGCCGGGAAGCATCCGCATCGACGAGTTCGAGCAGTCGGCGATAAGGCTCTGGCAGGTCGAGAGGCAGTGCACGCCGCGGCGTCTCGATCTCGGAGAGGTCGAAGTCCTCCATGGCCGCGAAGTCGACGCTGCGGGAATACATCGCCCGCGGGGCCGCCAATGCGTCCATGCTGAGGGACATCGCCACGCTGCCCACGCCGCCCCAGCCGGCTGCCAATGTCTGCGGGACCTTGCGCAGGGCCGGGAGGTCCTGGGCCCTTTTCTTCGTCGATCCTGGGTGCAACGACCAGCCAGTTGGTCCAAGGGCTCACGAGCCGGTAACGGAGCGCCGTCTCCAAGCCCACGACATCATCCAGTTCTTTCAAGCGGGTGGCAGCCGCCACGCGAGCCACCGTGGACATGCCGTCCGGGGAAGCGGTGGGTGTCGTCGCTGGAAACGCCAACTCCTGTCGGACGGTCTCGCCCTTGTTCGTCTCGACTTCGAGAATCGCGGCGCCGTGCGCCGGCGCGCGATCGAAGCGTGCACAGGCGACTACTGTGTCGCCCTCGAAGACCGCGCCAATCCGGGCTGGGGTGATATTCACGGCGCCATCGGGCCAGCGAACTGCCACCCGCTTCGCCCGCGGCGCGCGCATGCGTTCGAAGTGACGGACGACGCGGTCCGCCATGCCCTCGCGGGGCGAGACGAGTTCGCACACGCCACCGGTGCCTGCCGCGAGTTCGCGAACGAACGCCTCCGAGACTGCACTGCCGACACCCACCGTGAAGACCCGGTGGCCCGACTTCTTCGCCTCGCCGACAACGGTCTCCCAATCGGAGACCTCGGAGCCTGCGCGGCAGAAGGGAAATCACATTGACGAGAAATTCCAAGCGCACTTTTTGAAGCAGTGGACGCGGCGATGTGGAGGAAATGACCTGTGCGGCACGTACCTGATGACACATGCCCAAGCGTGGCAGTGGCCTGAGGGCGAGTTTTCTCTCTCTTGCCCCTCATGCCCACGCTGCCATCCGCCTCAAGTTCATCGCCAGACACACCAGTTTCCATTCGGCCCGTACCTTCTCCACGCCACGAAAACTGAATTGCCGGAATCCCAACACCGATTTGATCCAGCCGTTGGGTGCTTCCACGATGGCCTTGCGGCGGCGGTACGCCGCCTTGCCGGCTTCACTGGCTAGCGTTTGCGCCATGTCCGCGGTGTGCGGGTATTTTTGTGCATCCACCTGCGCTTGTTCGCGCCCTTCTCGCCCCAGTGCCACGATGACCTCGCAGGGCGTGTGTGCCAGCGCGGCCAGCGCCGCTTCACTGCGATAGCCGGTGTCGGCCAGAACCTGCTTCGGCAAGGCCCCCGTCGTGCGCTGTACCGCGTCCACCATCCCCGGCAACTGGCCACTGTCGGCGGCGCAGTCGGTAAGCTCTGCCGCCACGATGATCTGACGCTCGGCATCCACCGCCGTCTGCGCGTTGTAGCTGTGGTCGAAGCCGCCGTTGGACTGCTTCATGATCCGGCTCTGCGGATCGGTGAAGCTGGTCTGGTCGCTGTCCTCGGGCACGCCGAAGTCGCGTTTGAACGGTTTGCCTTTTCTCGGCTTGCCGTCGGAATCATGCGGCTTGCGCTCGTCGCCTTCATAGCGCCCGCGTGCGGTATCGGCCTCGCGCTGCTGCGCTTCCAGACGCGCCTTGCCGGCCTGGATCGCCGCCAGCCGCGCTTCGCGCCGCGCGATCTCGGCCGGCAGATCGTGATCGGGTTCGCTCGCCTCTGCCGCGTCCGTGGCGCGGGCGCGCTCCAGCAGCGCCGCAATCTCTTCCTTCAACTCCACTTCGGCCTTGAGCATCCGCCCATAGCTCATCGCCTTGTGGCGCGAGGCGTTGGCCTTCACCTTCGTCCCATCTACCGCAATCGTGCCCAGCTTCACCAGCCCGCACTCGCGCGCCAGCTTCACCACCTGCACGAACAAGGCCGACAGTTCCTCCAGATGCAGCGCACGGAAATCGCTCAGGGTCCGGTGCGCCGGGAAGTTGCCCGCCGCCAACACACGGAACGCCACGTCGTCATACAGCCGACGCGCCAGCTTGCGCGAGGAGAACACCCCCGTCGCATAGCCATACAGCAGCACCTTCACCATCATCTCCGGGTGAAACGGCTGATTGCGTGGCCCGCCCTTGGCGTAACGGGCGTGGAACGCCGACAGGTCCAGCGAGGCCACGGTGTCGGCAATGAAGTACGCCAGATGCCCTTCGGGCAGCCAGTCCGCCGCCGACACCGGCAGCAAATGCCCTTGATCAGGGTGATACGGAAGGTAGGAAGTCGTCATGTCGCAGTCGTCGCCCATCGTCGTCATGCCATTATTGTCGCCTATCAGAGCAGCGTTGGGCTTCTGCCGCGCAGGCTCCTCGCCGTCTGTCACCAGAAAGACGTCGGCCGATTCCGAGCGGCCGGCCACCAGATAGGTCTCGCGCAGAGCGTTGCCGATCTCGGTACCGCCCATGTTCGCGTCGAACGCCTTGGCAAAACGCTTGGCCTTGGCGAGGTTGGTCTTATTGCACGGAAGCGGCCGATCCGACATCACGTTGGTCGTGTTACCGAAGGCGATCAGCGCAATTCGATCGTGCGGTTGCAGCCCTTCGAGAATGCCGTCGAGCGCCTGCTTCGCCTGCTCCATCGAGTCTCCCTGCATGGAGCCGGAGCAATCGATGACGATGGCGAGGTTCAGCGGTCGCGGCTGCTGCAACCCCGGGAAGAACGGCTGGAAGCTCGCCACGGCAGCCAGCCCGTCGCCGTCCTGGCCGCACAGGACGAAGCTGCGCGTCGCCTGCGGGGCCCTCACGTTCAAGATGAAGTCGCGGTCCATGACCGCCTTGGGCTGGCTCAGCGAGAGCACGACGCTCTCCGGCGACTTCACTAGCTCGACGACGTGCGATGGGCAGACGAATTGGGCGTCGCGCAGCGTACCGAAGACCTCGACGCGCAACGAGAACTGGTTCTCGACCGTGAGAGACGCTTCCGGCGCCTGGTGGGGCAGGTGAGGCGATTCGCCGAAGCGCGGCGCGATCGTGGTCGGCAGGAAGAACCGTAGCCGATCGCCTGCCCATCGATAGAGGATCGCGTAGCGGAAGGTGATCTTTGCTGTCTCCTGCGGGAGCAGGTTGCCGACGTTCATCGTGTAGAGGCCTGGCTCGAGCGCTTCGAGCATCACGGCCGCGTCGCCGGCCTCGACGGCGTCCTCGTACTTCTCCTCCGCGGCCTTCTTCTCGACGACGACGCCTTTGAGCACGCGCCCACTGATGTCGACTTCGAGATCCAGCAGCACCGCATCGAGCGGCAGCGGAAACGTGTAGACAGTCTCGATGTTCGTGCGCTCGTCGTTGCGGTAGGTCTGTGAGACCGTGACCTCGGCGAGCAGATCCTGCAAGACTGCGGAGGCCGAGACGTCGCACACGGCGACGCGTTCGCCGCCCAGGCCGGTCAGGGCCGATGCCAGCTTGTTCATTCTTTTTCCTCGCTTTCGTGAATCTGCGCGTAGGCCTGCGTCACCGCGCGAAAGAAGGCCCGCACCTGCTCCGGCGTCAGGCCGGCGCGGCTGGGCTCCAGGGTGAGCTCGACGCCGTCGGCGACGATCAGGTGGCTCCAGACCTCGACGGTCCCGGCGCGCCGTGGCGTCGGGGGCAGGGGCCCGGCGGCCTGCTGCTTAAGCAGCTCGCCGATCCGTTCCAGCGACAGTCCCGCCAGCTGCCACTTCCGCACCAGCAGAAGCTGCTCGACGTGGCGCTGGGTGTAGTAGGCGCCCCTGCCTACACCCAGCGGGCGGTCGATCAGTCCGGACTGGATGTAGTACCGGACGGTGCGACGCGGCAGCTCGGATAGAGCTGCGATCTCGTCGAGGGTGAACGTCTTGAATTCGTTCATGCCCGCCATACTAGACATTAAAACTGTACTTAGCAACTGTCACAAAAGAGGGCGGCGCGATCGGCGGTACAACAAGCGGGTGTGCCGCAGCAATGGAGATATCGAACAGCTGCCTTAAGGCGCCGGCAAGTTTGCCGGCGGATCACGAAGTTGTTGTGCTTTCGGTTCGATCGTGCCACAGTACGTCCGCCGGCAAGTTTGCCGGCAGAAATTCGAGCCTCTACCACTATGGCTTCAACCTCCCCTCTGTTCCCGTCCGCGGGGATCTCGGATCGCGCCGCGAAGGTGGGCTTTCGGTTCGGCGCCAAGGGTACGCACACGAGCCGAACGATGATGTTCGGCGAACTCACTGCGGTACTTGCGGCGACGCCGGAAACGGCATCGCGCGAGGACTACGCGGCGGCGATCGTCGAGGGCAACTGCCTCGGCAAGGCGACCACCGCGACCCGGAGGCTCAGCAACCAGCGCCTCGGCGAGCTCTACGGCTTGGATCCGGGGATTCCGCTCTTTCGGGTGCTCCGGCGCCTTTGGTCTGTCGACACACCTGGCCGCCCGCTGCTGGCGCTGCAATGCGCACTCGCGCGCGATCCTTTGCTTGCCGCGACTGTGTCGCCGGTCCTGGCGCTGGTCGCTGGAAGCGACGTGCAGCGCGACGCGATCAGGGCGGCCCTGAAGGACGCTGTCGATGAGCGCCTCAGCGAAGCGACCTTGGACAAGGTCATCCGCAACGTCGCCAGTTCGTGGGAACAGGCTGGGCACCTCGTCGGCCGAACCTTCAAGAAGCGTGCGCTGGTGCGGGCCACGCCGGGGAGCGTCGCCTTCGGCCTGTATCTCGGTCACGCCGTCGGCTTTCGCGGCGCCTCACTCTTCGCAACCGGTTGGGTGTCGCTGCTCGACTGCACGCCCGTCGCGGCCCGCGATCTCGCCATCGAAGCCAAGCGCATCGGGCTCATCGATCTGCGCATCGCGGGCGACGTTGTCGATCTGGCTCTCGATCGACTGGACCCTTCAGAAGGACGGAGCTCGAGATGAAGCCCCCAAGCTCACTGCGTTCGCTTCCCCCCGAGGGGGCTGTCAGTACCTTCGGAACGGCCGGGCGGTACTGACATGGCCCGCATCGAAGACCTGGCAGATCGTTTTGGTCGCCACATCGCGACGCCCTGGCAGCGAACCGTCTCGGGCGCTCAGCGTGTGGTCATGCTCGTATACGACAAGGAATTGGAGCGGACGCTGCGGGCACGAAAGGTGGCGTTCGAGACGGCGACACGACAGGCCGGACACGATTGGCACGAGCTGGATATTTCCGAGGCGTTCGCCGCGTGGATGGCAGCCGACGACTACCGCGAGGAGTACTTCGCCGCGCCCGAGGACCTCCAGCTCAAGCTGCAGGCCGAGTTCCCCGAGTACGTCGCCGAACGGCTTCGCGCCGTCCTCAACGGCCCCGAGATCACCGACGACTCCGTCGTTGCGCTGTTCGGCGTTGGCACGCTGTTCGGCTTCGCTCGGCTGTCGCACATCCTGAAGATGGTCGAGTCCGACATCAAGGGCCGCCTCGTGGTGTTCTTTCCCGGGCATCTCGAGCGCAGCAACTACCGCCTGCTCGATGCGCGCGACGGCTGGAACTACATGGCCGTGCCCATCACCCTGCACGGGGATGGAGGAGTGCAATGAAGATCAAGGACGTCCTGCAGCGGGATCCGGATGCCTTCCCCCTGGTCAACCAGGGGCAGGCGCGGATCGTCGACAGCCACAACGCAAAGGCGCTCGAAGAGCTGCGCGGCGAGCTCTCGACGTTCGTGTGCGAAGGCCAGTACGCCGACGGTGTGCAGAGGATCATCCGCTCGTACCTCGACAGTCTGGGCAAGACCAACCAGAAGGCCGCATGGGTCAGCGGCTTCTTCGGCAGCGGCAAGTCGCACTTGCTGAAGATGCTGTGCCACCTGTGGCAGGACACCGCCTTTCCAGACGGGGCGACCGCCAGAGCCATCGTCCCCGCCATGCCGGACGAGTTGCGCGAACTCCTGCGCGAGCTAGACACCGCAGGCCGGCGCGCCGGCGGCTTGCTCGCGGCGGCGGGCTCGCTGCCCAGCGGAACCACCGACCAGGTCAGGCTCACGATCCTGGGCATCCTGCTGCGCTCAGTGGGTCTGCCGGAGCAGTACCCTCAGGCGCGCTTCTGCCTGTGGCTGCATTCGCAGGGCTGGTTCAACAAAGCGAAGGCTTCGGTCGAGGCCGCCGGCAAGGCATTCGACCGGGAACTGAACAACCTGTACGTCAGCGGCCCGATCGCGAAGGCGCTGCTGGCCTGCGATCCGGGCTATGCATCGAGCGAGGCCGAAGCGCGACAAACGCTGCGCGCAAGCTACCCGCCGATGGCGCGCGACATCACGACCGAAGAGTTCCTCTCCACCGTCAAAGAGGCACTCAAGCTCCACGGCCGCGACGGTCGCACGCCCTGCGTCCTGCTCATCCTCGACGAGGTGCAGCAGTACATCGGCGAATCCAACGATCGCTCGGTGCTCGTGACCGAGGTCGCCGAGGCCGTGTGCAAGCAGCTCGACAGCCAGGTGATGATCGTGGGCGCGGGGCAGAGCGCGCTGACGGACGTGCCCCTGCTGCAGAAGCTGATGGATCGCTTCACGATCCGCGTGCCGCTGTCGGACGCCGAAGTCGAGCAGGTGACGCGCAAGGTCCTGCTGCACAAGAAGCCCGCGTCGGTGGGCGAGGTCCGCAAGCTGCTCGACGCCAACGCCGGCGAGATCTCGCGGCAGTTGCAGGGCACGCGCATCGGTGAGGTCGTCGAAGACCGCGCCGTCATCGCCCTGGATTACCCGCTGCTGCCGGTGCGCCGGCGGTTCTGGGAGAACTGCTTCCGGCAGATCGACGCCGCTGGCACGCACAGCCAGTTGCGCTCCCAACTTCGCATCATCTACGACGCGATCAAGAAGATCTCCGGCCGTCCCCTCGGGGCCGTGGTTCCCGGCGACGAGCTGTTCGAGGCGCTCGCGCCCGAGATGGTCAACACCGGCGTGCTGCTGCGCGAGATCAACGAACGCATCATCCAGGTCGGCAAGTCCGACGGCGCACTGGCGCAGCGTGTCTGCGGACTCGTCTTCCTGATCGGCAAGCTCACCCGCGAAAGCGGGGCCGACATCGGCGTGCGCGCCAAGAGGGAGCACCTGGCCGACCTGCTGGTTGAAGACCTGACGGCCGACAACGGCAAGCTGCGCTCCGATGTCGGAGCCGTTCTCGAGAAGCTGGCCAAGGACGGCGTTCTCATGCAGGTGGGCGACGAGTACCGGCTGCAGACGCGCGAGGGGAGCGAATGGGATCGCGAGTTTCGCAACCGCCAGACGAAGCTCAACAACGACGACGCAGCGGTTCAGTTCCAGCGCGACCAGCTCCTCTATTCCGAGACCGACAAGATCGTTCGTGCCGTCAAGCTGATCCAGGGCGCCGCCAAGGAGCCGCGCCAGTTTTTGATCTCGCGCGATGCCACGCCGCCGGGCACCGACGGCGCCAGCATCCCGGTGTGGATTCAGGATGGCTGGGCGGCCGCCGAGAAGCGGATGGTCGATGCCGCGCGCAGCGCCGGCGCGACGAGCCCCATCCTCTACGTCTTCATTCCGCGTCAGTCGGCCGAAGACCTGCGCCGCCTGATCGTCGAGGCGGAAGCCGCACAACAGACCCTCGCCGCCAAAGGCATCCCCACGGGGGACGAGGGGCGCGAGGCGCGCCAGAGCATGGACAGCCGCTACGCGAAGGCGGCGGGCGAGCGCGACCGCCTGGTGCGCGAGATCGTGGCCAACGCAAAGGTCTTCCAGGGCGGCGGCAGCGAGCTGATCCGCCTGACGCTCGATGAGCGCATCCGCGATGGCGCCGCGGACTCGCTGGTCCGTCTGTTCCCGCGCTTCAAGGACGCGGACTCCGGCGCGTGGGAAGCGGCGATCAAGCGGGCACGCGACGGCGCGGATCAGCCCTTCCAGAGCGTCGGCCATGCCGATGCGACGGACAAGCATCCGGTCTGCCTGCAGGTGATCTCGGCGATCGGTGCCGGCAAGATCGGCGGAGAAATCCGCAAGGCCTTGCGCGCATCGCCCTATGGCTGGCCGCAGGACGCGATCGACGCGGCACTGATCGCACTGCACCGGTCGCAGCACATCACGGCCACCTCTAACGGTGCTGCGGTCACCCTGGGGCAGCTCGATCAGAACAAGATTGCCAAGGCCGAGTTCCGTGTCGAGCACGCGACGCTGTCGGTCCAGGACCGGCTGCTGCTGCGAAAGCTGCTGACGCAGCTCGTTCCATGCAAGAGCGGCGAAGAGGGTGCCAAGGCACCCGAGTTCCTGACCGCGCTGGTGAACCTCGCGCGAGCTGCCGGTGGCGACGCGCCGCTGCCGTTGCAACCGGCTGTGACGGATATCGAGGACATGCAGCGCCTGGTGGGCAACGAGCAACTCGTTGCGATCAAGGACAGGGCCGCCGACCTCGAATCGCGCATCAAGACCTGGACGGCGGCGCGCGACCTGGCCGCCAAGCGCCTGCCTTCGTGGGCGGTGGTCGAGCATCTCGCGCGCCATGCCGGCGATCTGCCGGGCATGCAATCGCATCTGGACCAGATCGAGGCGATCCGCACGCACCGCTTGCTGCTGGAGCCGACGGATTCCGTCGCGCCGATCCGGGTGGCCATTGCCGGCCTGCTGCGTGAGGCCGTGAACGGCGCGCATGCCGATCACACCGCCGCGTACGACCAGGCGCTCGCCGCGCTGGCGGGCAACGAGAACTGGACCAGGCTCGACCCGACGCAGCAGGCCGGCATCCTCGCTGCCGTCGGCCTCACGGTACCCGTGAAGCCCGACGTGTCCAGCGACGATGTGCTTGGCCGGCACCTCGATGGTCGCCCATTGAAGGTCGCCTTGGCCGAACGGGACGCGATTGCGGGGCGGGTCCAGCAGGCCATCGAACGTGCCGCCAAGCTGCTGGAGCCGAGGGTGCGAGCGGTGGCCATTGAGCGCGTCACCCTCAGGACGCCGGACGATGTAGATGGGTGGCTCATACGGCAGAAGGGCAAGCTGCTCGCTGCCATTGCCGATGGGCCAGTGCTCATTCAATGAAGACGGGAGGGCCGCGATGAATCCACTGAGCTTCAAGAGCATCGGCCTGTCGGGGCTGCTTTCCTTCGCCCCGGACAGCGCACCCATCGAGCTGCGCAATCTCAATGTCCTGATCGGCCCGAACGGCTCGGGCAAGTCCAATCTGATCGAAGCTTTCGAATTACTGCATGCCACGCCGACGGCGTTCGCCAACGCGATCCGCGATGGAGGCGGCGCCGAGGAATGGCTCTGGAAGGGCAAGGACGGCAAGGGCGATGCGGCGATCGAAGTCACGCTGGCGCCCAGCCCGACGAACGTGCGAGACCTTCGCTACCGGCTCGCATTTCGCGCCGTGAATCATCGTCTCGAGATCGTGGACGAGGTCTTGGAAGAGGCCTCGAGACGGGTACCCAATGCGAAAGACGTGTTTTTCTACTATCGGTTTCAAGGTGGTCAGCCCGCGATCAACACCCGTAAACAACCCCTCAGGGTCGAGCAGCCGCGGGCCTCGGACTATGTGGCCAGACGGATCGAACGCCAGATGCTGCGGCCTGACGAATCGGTGCTGTCGCAACGCAAGGAACCCGATCTCTACCCGGAAGTGGCGTGGCTCGGGGGCCAGTTCGAGCGTATCCAGACTTTTCGCGAATGGAGCTTCGGGCGCTATGCGGAGCTGAGAAAGCCTCAGTCGGCCGCATTGCCCGGCGACGTGCTGCTGCCGAGCTGCGCCAATCTCGGGATGGTGCTCAACGAACTCGACCACCGCGGCCACGCGCCGGAATTCAACCGTTGCCTGAAGCGCTTTTTCCCGCGGTTCGAGCGGATGAGCACCCGGGTGATCGGGGGAACCGTCCAGTTCTACCTGCATGAATCCGGTTTCGCTTCACCGATACCGGCCACTCGCCTCTCGGACGGTACGATCCGTTTCCTGGCGCTGCTCGCGACCCTGCTCAATCCGGCGCCGCCGCCGCTGGTGTGTATCGAAGAACCCGAGCTCGGCCTCCACCCCGACGCGCTGGCCCTGATCGCCGAGCTGCTCGTGGCGGCATCGGAACGCATCCAGCTCATCGTGACGACCCACTCTGATGTCCTGGTGTCCGCGCTGACCGAGCACGCCGAATCGGTGCTCGTCTGCGAGCGCATTGCCGGCGCCAGTCAGTTGCGGCGGATCGAGTCGGCGAGGGTTCAGGACTGGCTCGACCGATACCGCCTCGGCGACCTGTGGCGCATCGGCGAGCTCGGGGGTAACCCGTGAAGGAGGTCGTCATCTACCTCGAGGGGGGCGGCGACATTCGGGAGACGCAGGCCCAGCTGCGCCAGGGCATGGATGCGTTCCTGCGGTCGCTCAGGCAGTTCGCGGACTCCAGGGGCTGGCGCTGGCGACTGGTCGCCCTTGGCGGCCGCGAGCAGGCGTTTCGGCGCTGGAATCGTGCAGTGGCGAACGACACAGAGGTGCTTCACATCCTGCTCGTGGATTCGGAAGAAGAGGTGACGTGCCCGCCTTGCGAGCACCTGCGCCGTCGCGAAGGAGACGGTTGGACGATCAAGACGGCGCTCGAGCCCCAGGTGCATCTGATGGCTCAATGCATGGAAGCCTGGCTGGTCGCGGATCCGGATGCCATGGCCGGTTACTACGGCAAGAACTTCGAGTCCAATCGCCTTTCGAGGCGGAAGAACCTTGAAGAGGAACCGAAGCAGTCGATCTACGAGGCGCTCGGGCGCGCGACGCAGAAGACCTCGAAAGGCGCCTACGGGAAGATCAATCATGCTTCGGCCCTGCTCGCGCGGGTCGATCCAGGCAAGGCGCGCGAGCGTTGCCCGCACTGCGAGCGGCTGTTCGCGACGCTCGAAGGCCGATTCGGGGGGCCCTGATATGCCAACCCTCTCCCGTGAGCTTCGCCGCTCACTCGAAAACACCGTGCGAGCGGCCCGCCGCACCGCCGAAGCTGGCGCGCGCAAGATCATCGAGCAGCTTGCCGTGCACCACCACGAGCCTTGGCCGAGCATGACGCCGGCGCAGCGCGAGTTGCGCAATCGGCTGCGCGCGCACGGTCGGCAGCTCGGCGACCGGCGCGACGATCGGCGCGGCGTGCAGGGCATCGATCGGCTCGCAACCGAATGCGCCTACGAGCATTGGCATCGGATGCTCTTCGCCCGCTATCTGGCGGAGTGCGAACTTCTCATCGAGCCGCAGTCCGGCGTGGCGATCTCGCTGGCGGAGTGCGAAGAGCTGGCCCGCGCTTCAGCGCGCGACTGGCTCGAGCTCGCCGCCGACTACGCGCAACGCATGCTGCCGCAGATCTTTCGCTCCGGCGATCCGGTTCTCGAAGTGGCGCTTCCACCGGAGACGCGTTCGGCACTCGAAGACCTGATGAAGGCGCTGCCGCGTGACGTGTTCATCGCAGACGACAGCCTCGGGTGGGTGTACCAGTACTGGCAGGCGGACCGCAAGGAAGAGGTCAACCGGTCGGAGAAGAAGATCGGGGCCGACGAGCTGCCGGCGGTGACGCAGTTGTTCACCGAGGACTACATGGTGCTCTTCCTGCTGCACAACACGCTGGGCGCGTGGTGGGCAGGAAAGGTGCTCGCGGCAAGCCCGCATCTAGCCGAATCGGCATCGAACGAGGACGAGCTGCGCGCGGCCTGCGCGGTCGGCGATGCCGCGTGGACCTACTTGCGCTTCGTGCGTGAGGAAGGAAATCCGTGGCGTCCCGCTGCGGGGACGTTCGATGGGTGGCCCAAGGCGGCCAAGCACATCACGCTGCTCGACCCTTGCATGGGCAGCGGGCATTTCCTGGTGTTCGCACTACCAATGCTCGCCGCGATGCGGGCCGCCGAAGAGCGGCTCTCGGCAGAGGCCGCCATCGAGGCCGTGCTGCGCGACAACCTGTTCGGGCTCGAGATCGACCCGCGCTGCACGCAGATCGCGGCCTTCAACCTTGCGCTGGCCGCCTGGCGGAGGATCGGCTACCGGCAACTTCCAACATTGCACCTGGCCTGCTCGGGGCTGTCGCTCGGCGTATCCAAAGGCGAGTGGCTCAAGCTCGCGGAGCGGGCCGCGCAGGCATTGCCGGTGCCGCCGAAGACCGATCTGCTGGGCACCGAGGACAACCTGTTCTCGGACGCGATGAATCGGGGGTTCGAGCGGCTGTACGACCTCTTCGCGCGCGCGCCTTGGCTCGGCAGCCTGATCGACCCGCGCGCAGCCGGTGGCGATCTGGTCGAGCACGGCTTCGACGATCTGGAACCACTGCTCGTGCAGGTGATGGGGAAAGCACAGACGGCGGAGCTTGCGGAGATGGCGGTTGCGGCGCAGGGGCTGGCGAAGGCGGCGCAGATTCTTGCCGGCCGCTTCACGCTCGTGGCGACCAACGTGCCATATCTCGGTCGCGGCAAGCAGGACAAGGTGCTCAAGGAATACTGCGAAGGGCATCACCCGGATTCCAAGGCCGATCTCGCCACCTGCTTCGTCGAGCGCTGCCTGGACTTCTGCGCCGAAGGTGGCAGCACGTCGCTCGTCACGCCGCAGAACTGGCTGTTCCTCGGCACCTACAAGAAGCTGCGCCAGCGGCTGCTCGCAGAGGCGCAGTGGGATGTGGTGGCGCGGCTGGGGCCGCGCGCCTTCGAGACCATAAGCGGCGAAGTGGTGAACGTCGCCTTGCTCGCGCTGTCGCGCCGCCGGGCGGAGGACGGGCATTGCTTCGGTGGGTGGGACGCCAGTGGGGGGGTGGCGCCGGAGCAAAAGGACGCCACGTTGCTCGGCGACGCTGCGCGCGTTGTGACCCAAGCCGAGCAGGTCGGTAATCCCGATGCACGAATCACCTTTGATGCACCGTCGGCATTGCCTTTGCTGGGTACTTGTGCGGGCGCGTACCAAGGGCTTACCTCAGGGGACAACCCGAAGTTCATGCAGATGTTCTGGGAGCAGCAGGTTCTCGGCAAGGCGTGGGAACCAACTCAGAGCGCGAGTAATGACGGACCATGGTCTAGCGGCAGAGAGCTGATTCTGCGTTGGGAACAGGGCGATGGCGCGCTCACCCAGGTACTGGGTAATGGAGTGAAGGGGCGTCCAATCTGGGGCCGCTTAGGGGTCGCGGTCGGGCAAATGCGGACCTTGCCCCCAGCGCCGTATCTCGGCACACCGTACGACATGACATGTGCCGTAATGGTCCCAAATGACGCGGCCGATCTACCCGCACTCTGGTCGTACTGTTCTTCGTCGCAGTTCCTCGAAGACGTTCGCCGGGTCGATCAAAAGCTAAACGTCACCAACGCCACGTTGGTCAAGGTTCCGTTCGATCTCGCACATTGGCAGCAAGTCGCCATTGAGAAGTACCCGGAGGGTCTCCCAAAGCCGCACTCGGAAGATCCAACGCAGTGGCTGTTCGACGGGGTGCCAAGCGGCTGCGAAGCACCGCTGCAGGTGGCTGTCGCGCGCCTCGCCGGCTACCGCTGGCCGCGCCAGACGGGCTCCAGCTTCCTCGACTGCCCGGCGCTCGGCCCTGACGGGCTGGATAAGCACGCCGACCACGATGGCATCGTGGCACTTAATCCTGTCAAGGGCGAGCAGCCGGCCGCCGCCCGCCTGCTGGCGCTGCTGGCAGATGCATTCGGCAGCGAGTGGTCCGCCGCCAAACTCGACGGTCTGCTTGCGCAGGTCGGCTTCGCCGGCAAGACGCTAGACGACTGGCTGCGCGACGGCTTCTTCACGCAGCACTGCGATCTGTTCCATCAGCGCCCCTTCGTCTGGCACATCTGGGATGGTCGCCGCGACGGCTTCCATGCGCTGGTGAACTACCACCGCCTGGCCGCGCCGAACGGCGAAGGGCGGCGCACGCTGGAGAAGCTGCTGTACTCGTATCTCGGCGACTGGATCGACCGGCAGCGCGCCGACCAGAAGGCCGGTGTCGAAGGGGCGGACGCGCGCGTCGCCGCGGCGGAGCATCTGAAGATCGAGTTGACGAACATCCTCGCCGGCGAGCCGCCCTACGATCTCTTCGTCCGCTGGAAGCCGCTTGCCGAGCAGCCGATCGGCTGGGAGCCGGACATCAACGATGGTGTGCGGATCAACATCCGCCCGTTCATGACTGCGAAGCCCCTCGGTGCGCGCGCCAAGGGCGCCTGCATCCTGCGAACGACGCCCAAGATCAAGTGGGACAAAGACCGTGGCAAGGAGCCGCAGCGTCCGCGCGACGACTTCCCGTGGTTCTGGGGTTGGGATCCGGACAACAAGGATGACCAGCGGGACTTCGGCGGCCGCGGCAAGGAACCGGACGGCAACCGCTGGAATGACCTGCACTACACGCGGGCCATCAAGCAAGCCGCGAGGGCGCGCGCTCGAGGAGAACCGCATGTTCGATGACGTGAATGAGTTGTTGGCCAAGATTCGCCTCGGCGAGGACTCGCGCCTGGAGTTGAAGGAACTGCGCATCACGGGCAAGCGCGTGACGGCGCCGCACCGCGACGCGTTGGCCGACGAGCTGGCGGCCTTCGCCAACGGCAAGGGCGGGGTGTGCGTGCTCGGCGTCGACGACGCAACGCGAAGCGTCGTCGGCATTGCGGTGCAGCAACTCGATGCCGTGGAGGAGTTCGTCCGCGCCATCTGCAACGATTCGATCGAGCCGCCGCTCACGGCCGACATCGAGCGACTGATGTTGCCATCGGCCGACGGGTCGCCGGTCGCGGTGCTCAAGATCGACATCCCGCGCAGCCTGTTCGTCCACCAGAGTCCCGGGGGCTATCTGCGGCGGCTGGGCAGTTCGAAGCGCACGCTGCGCCCCGAGCTGCTCGCGCGACTGTTCCAGGAGCGCAGTCAGACGGGCCTGATCCGCTTCGACGAGCAGATCGTCGCCGGGGCTGCGCTCGCGGAGCTGGACACGGCGTTGTGGCGGCGGTTTCGCAGTGCCCGGTCTCGCGATCGCAAGGAGGTCTTGCTCGCGAAGCTCGGCCTCGCCCGGCGCGACGACGACGGCGTCACGAAGCCTACCGTCGCCGGTGTGCTGATTGCCACGCGCACGCCGCGGCGCTGGTTGCCCAACGCGTTCATCCAGGCGGTGGCCTACCGCGGCAAGAGCGTGGTGCCCGAAGGTGGGCGCGACCTGTACCAGATCGATGCCAAGGACATCGAGGGCCCCGTGGACGAGCAGATCGTCGAAGCGTGCCGCTTCGTCTTCCGCAACATGAAGGTCGCGGCGAGCAAGTCGGTGGGCCGCCGCGACCGGCCGCAATACGACATGACCGCGGTGTTCGAGGCTCTGGTCAATGCCGTCGCGCACCGGGACTACTCGATCCACGGCTCGAAGATCCGCCTGCGCATGTTCCAGGACCGGCTCGAGCTGTACTCGCCCGGTGCCTTGCCCAACACGCTGGACATCGGCAGCCTGCCTTATCGCCAGGCGGCACGCAACGAGACGCTGGCCAGCCTGCTCGCGCGCTGCCCCGTGCCGCAGGACGCGCCGTTCGCGACGGATCGCGTGACCCTGATGGACAAGCGCGGCGAAGGGGTACGAATCATCCTGGAGAACAGCAACAGGCTCGCTGGCAAGACGCCCGAGTACCGGTTGCTCGACGAGTCCGAACTGCTGCTGACGATCTACGCGGCGCAACCATGAAAGGTGCCGGACGATGAAATCCCACGCCGATGCCGAGCTCGAGGCGATGCTGGCGGACCTGGAGTCGGACTGCGTCGAGCGCAAGCAGTCGTTCAGGGGCGACGCGCCTACAACCGTGCGCGAGGCCGTCTGCGCGTTCGCCAACGATCTCCCCGGCCACGAAACACCCGGCGTGGTGTTCATCGGCGCGCGAGACGACGGCGACCCCGTCGAGGGGTTCGACGTGTCCGACGAATTGCTGCGCCAGCTCGCCGACATCAAGACCGACGGAAACATCGTCCCCCCGCCGACCCTGCTCGTCGAAAAGCGCCATCTGCGCGGCCACGACCTGGCGGTGGTGACGGTCTGGCCGTGCAACTCGCCGCCGGTACGCTTCAAGCAGCGCATCCACGTTCGGTGGGGACCGCGCCGCGGGCTGGCGAGCGCGCAGGACGAACGCATCCTCAACGAACGACGGCGTCACCGGGACCGCCCGTTCGACGTGCAGCCCGTGGCGGACGCCACGCTGGACGAACTGGACCGGTTGCGCTTCGAGCAGGAGTACCTGCCCGCGGTGGTCGCGCGGGACGTGCTGGCCGCCAACGAGCGTAGCTACGAGCAAAGGCTGGCGGCAACCAAGCTCGTGCTGAGCGATGCCGAACCGCGACCTACCGTGCTCGGTCTGCTGGTGGTCGGCAAGTCGCCGGCCGACTGGCTCCCCGGCGCGTACACGCAGTTCCTGCGGCTCGCCGGCAACGACCTCACGGCGCCGGTGGCGGACGAGGATGCGATTCACGGCACCGTGGCCGACCAGATTCGTCGGCTGGAAGAGAAACTCGAGGTCCACAACCTGCGCGGCGTTCGCTTCGCCGATACCGCGCAGGAGTCGCGCAACGAGGCGTACCCGATGGACGCGCTGCGCCAGCTCGTGCGCAACGCCTGCATGCACCGCAGCTACGAGGCGACGAACGCTCCGGTGCGCGTGTATTGGTTCGACGACCGCATCGAGATCCACAACCCGGGCGGGCCTTTCGGCAGCGTGACGCCGGAGAACTTCGGGCAGCCGGGTGTCACGGACTATCGAAACCCGAATCTTGCCGAGGCACTGCGCGCGCTGGGCTACGTGCAGCGCTTCGGCGCCGGCATCGCGATCGCCCGCAAGGCCTTGGGGGGGCGGCTGCGCTTCGAGGTGCAACCGGGCTTCGTGGCCGCGATCGTTGCAGGGGAGCAACCGTGATCAGCATCGCCTTCTTCAACAACAAGGGCGGGGTAGGCAAGACCTCGCTCGTCTATCACACGGCGTGGATGTTCGCCGAGCTCGGCCACCGCGTGCTGGCGGTAGACCTGGACCCGCAGTCCAACCTATCCATCATGGCGCTGGACGAGGAACGGCTGGAAGCGCTGTGGCCCGACGACGATCACCCGCAGACGTTGCACGGCGCGGTAGCGCCGCTGTTCGGAGGAACGGGCGACATCCGCCCAGCGCACATCGAGGCCATGGCCGGCAAGCTCGGGCTGCTGGTAGGCGATCTGGCGCTGTCGCGCATCGAGGACGATCTGTCGACCGAGTGGCCGCGCTGCCTCGAAGGGCGTGAGCGCGCCTTTCGCGTGACCACGGCTTTCTGGCGCGTGATCCGCGAGGCGGCGCAGCGGCACGCGGCCGATCTGGTGCTGATCGACGTGGGGCCGAACCTGGGCGCGATCAACCGCGCGGCGCTCGTCGCGTCCAGCCATGTGGTGGTGCCGGTTGCCCCTGACCTGTTTTCCCTGCAAGGCCTGAAGAACCTGGGTCCGACCCTGCGCCAATGGCGGCAGACCTGGCAGCAGGCACTGCCCAAGGCGTCTGCCGCGCTGGGTGAAATGCCGCAAGGTCAGATGGCACCGGTCGGCTACGTGTTGATGCAGCACGCGGAGCGCCTGGGCCGACCGACCAAGGCCTACGCGAAGTGGCAGGCTCGGCTGCCGGGAGCCTATCGGGAAAGCGTTCTGGACGAGCAAGGAACGGTCACGACACCGGACGCCAACCAGATCCAGCGCATCAAGCACTACCGCAGCCTCATGCCGATGGCGATGGAAGCTCGCAAACCCATGTTCGACCTGACTTCAGCCGATGGTGCAATCGGTGCGCATCAGGCCAACGTTCAACGCTGCCACGACGACTTCGAAGCGCTGTGCCGCGAAATCGCGCGCCGTGTGGGCTGCGCACCATGAAGACCGCAGGCGGTGACGCGCAGACCTTGCTCGATGCGCTCATCGCGTCGCTTGCTGCAGCCACGCGCTCGCCCGAAGGTGTAGCGGAACCGGTGGCGCTCTTGTGGACGGATGCCGATGGGCAGTGGCGCCCTCTGGTGCCAGCCCTGCAGAAAGCGTGTTCCCGCTTCTGCGTGCTCGGCGCCTACGACGCCGCGCGCCGCACGGGGCCGGCCATCTGGCTCAAGTGCGTCGTCGACCGGAGCCTGCCCGACTTGGCGCCACCACCCGGCACCGTGCCCATCCTGTACATGCCTGGAGTCAGCCGACAGGAACTGCGCGCGGGCGGAGACTGCCCCGATTCTCTGCACCCATTGATCGAGCTTCAGTACCGCGGCGCGGTCTGGCATCAGAAGAACGGCCGGGATTGGACGGTGGAGGCGTTCATGACCTCCGAGGCGGCGTTAGGTCTCGACATGTCGCTGGACATGCGAACCCGCGAGGCGCTGATGCGCGCGTTGCCGGTGCTGGCCACTGAGCCGATCGCACCGCTCAGAGGGCGCCGACTCGATGCGGACGACTTCGACCGCCTTTCGGTGGGGGATCCTGTCCGCGATCTGCTGGGCTGGATGTCGGAGTCTGGAGCGTTCCAGGCGCGTTGCGACACGGCGCGGTGGGGGGCGTTCAGGAACATCTGCACTCGCGAGTTCGGGTTCGACCCCGACAAGGATGGCCCGGCGCGGGCGGGCGACCTGCTGCTCAACGGCAATGGCAAATGGGAGGACGTCTGGCGCAGGTTCCGTGAGGCGCCACGGGCTTACCCGGGCGTCACTGAGCTGCTTCGCCACGCCAGGCCGCGTGATCTGCTCGTCGACCGGGCGCGCCAGCCGCAGGTGAACGACGAGCAGGAGGCTCAGCTCCGATATGCGTTGGAGGCGGCGGTGGCCATGCCGCACGAGAAGCTGTGCGCCCGGGTTCTCGAGCTGGAGGCAGAGAACCGCGATCGGCGATCCTGGGTTTGGGCGGACCTTGGCTACAGCATGATGGCGCACGCGCTGGAACCGCTGGCAAGGCTCGCAACCATGGCGCGCTATGCGCTGGGCGGCGTGTCGCTGGCAGCGATGGCAGCTGACTATGCCACCGAGGGCTGGCGCTGTGATCGAGCGGCGCTCGATGCAATGAACCACGCGAAGTCGCCTTCAGACAACGCACTGGTCGCCAAGGTGGTGCGCTCGCTCTACGCGCCGTGGCTGGACAAGTCCGCCCGCAGGTTCCAGGAGCTTGCCGCTCAGAACGAGGCCGAATACCGCCGGCTGGTCTTGGGTGTAGAGGCAGAGGCCGAGGCCTGCCTGGTGTTCGCCGACGGGCTGCGATTCGATGTCGCCGGCATGCTCCAGGAGCGGTTGGAGCAACGGGGACTGAGAGTGAAGCTCGGGCATCGCCTCGCGCCGTTGCCCACGGTCACTGCCACCGCCAAGCCGATCGCCTCGCCGGCTCATGCGGCGTGTGAAGGCGCCGCATTGGCCGAGGATTTCAACCCGGTCCTTGCGACCAGCAAGCAACCGGTGAGCGCCTCGCGCCTGCGCGACGAGATGGCACGTCTTGGTGTCGAGATACTGGATGCTGACGAGACGACGCTTGCTGCCAACGCCGAAAAGGGGGGGTGGACAGAGATCGGGCGTCTGGACGAGATGGGTCATTCGCTGGGGGCATCGCTTGTACGGCACATCGATGTCGAGATCGAGGCAATTGCCGATCGCGTCTCGGCGTTGCTCGGCACGGGGTGGACGCGCGTTCGCGTGGTGACTGATCACGGCTGGCTGCTCGTGCCGGGCGGCATGCCCAAAGTGGAGCTGCCGGCTCACCTGGTCGCCACCAAGTGGGCGAGGTGTGCCTCCGTGCGAGGCGAGTCGAGCCCGGACGTGCCCACGTTTGGGTGGTTCTGGAACGCCCACGCACGCATCGCATCGCCGCCGGGCATCGGCTCGTTCATCGTCAACACCGAATACGCGCATGGCGGAGTCAGCCCGCAGGAGTGCGTCGTGCCCGACATGCTGGTGGAGCAAGGCGAAGTCGCGTTGAAGGCGCAGATCACCGAGGTCAGCTGGCGGGGCATGCGTTGCCGGGTCGTCGTTGACACGAACGCCGCGGGACTGCGCGTCGAGCTTCGACGCAATTGGAAGCAGGCCGATCCCGAAGGGCAGCGCATCGCCACGGCAAAGGATCTGGGCAGCAACGGTCAAGCGAGCCTGGCCGTCGAGCGTGACGACTACGAGGGAACGGCGGCGATGGCCGTCGTCCTCGATGCAACGGGACGGGTGCTCGACTATCGGCCCACGACGATTGGAGAAGGGCAATGAGCATGGAATTGGATGCGCTGGACAGGCTCGCGGCGTCGGCCTTCGACGGTTACCTGGTTCGCAAAGACCTCGTACGCAAGTACTCGCGCCAGTACCCGGTGCCGACCTACGTCGTCGAGTTCCTCCTGGGCCGCTACTGCGCAAGCGTCGACGAGAACGAGATCAACGAAGGTCTGCAGATCGTCGAGAAGCAGCTGAAGGATCGCACGGTGCGCACCGGCGAGGAGGAACTGTTCAAGGCGCGAGCCAAGGAAACAGGGTCGGTCAAGCTGATCGACATCGTTCGCGCCCGGCTCGACGCGAAGAACGACTGCTACCTGGCTGAGCTGCCCAGCCTTGCGCTGCGCGATGTCCGCATCGAAGACCAAACGGTCCGCGACAACGAGCGCATGCTGACCGACGGTTTCTACGCGGAAGTGACGCTGAGCTACGACGGGGTAATCGCCCAGCAGACGGGAGGGCGGCCGTTCAAGGTGGACGCTCTGCGGCCAATCCAGATGTCGAAGGCGGATGTGCTGGATGTGCTCATGAAGGCGCGGCAGACCTTCTCCGTCGCGGAATGGATCGACTTCCTGCTGCGCTCGATCGGGCTGGAAGCGTCGGCGTTATCCGATCGCGCCAAGAAGGTCGTCCTCCTGCGGATGGTGCCTTTCGTCGAGCGGAACTACAACATGGTCGAGCTTGCCCCCGCGGAACCGGCAAGAGCCACCTGTTCCAGCAGATCTCGCCGTACTCGCACCTGATTTCCGGCGGCAAGGCGACGGTGGCGAAGATGTTCGTCAATAACTCGACGGGGCAAAGAGGCTGGTCTGCCAGTACGACGTGGTCTGCTTCGACGAGGTGTCGGGCATCTCGTTCGATCAGAAGGACGGCGTCAACATCATGAAGGGCTACATGGCGTCCGGCCAGTTCAGCCGTGGCAAGGAGAACATCCGTGCCGACGGCAGCCCGGTCATGGTCGGCAACCGACGTGGACGTCGAGCAGCAGCAGCGGGTGGGACATCTGCTGAGCCCGCTGCCGCCGGAGATGCGCAACGACACGGCCTTCATGGACCGTCTGCACGCTTATGTGCCCGGATGGGACTTCCTGAAGCTGAATCCCACTGGAGCACGTGACCGACCATTTCGGCCTCGTCAGCGATTTCCTCGCGAATGCTGGGACCGGCTGCGCGCTGCAAACCGTGTGTCCGTCATGCAAAGCCGGGTGCATCTCGGCGGCGCGCTGAGTGGGCGTGACATCGAGGCCGTGAACAAGACCGTCAGCGGCTTGGCTGGCTCCTGTTCCCGGACCCCGCGATGCCAGTCTCGGACGAGGACCTCGAGTGGATGGTGCGCCTGGCGCTGGAGTCCTGCAGGAGGGTCAAGGAGCAGCAGCGGCGGGTGTTCAAGAGCGAGTTCCGCAACACCCACTTCAGCTACATCCTCGGTCCGGAGGGCGCCGAGCAGTTCGTTTCCACGCCTGAGCAGCACAGCGACGAGGCGATCGAGTCCGACCCGCTGCCGCCTGGACAGGTCTGGGGTGCAAACCCGGGATCAGGGGAGACGGGCGCAGGCCTCTACAGGATCGAAGTCACCTGCGGACGCGGCAGCGGCGTCAAGATCCTCAACCAGCCCACGCCGCCCGCCTTTCGCGAAAGCGTCAAGGTCGGCGAGCAGAACCTCTACACGCGCTCGAAGGAGCTTGTCGGCGACCGCAATCCGCGCGAAGAGGAGTTCTCGGTCCAGATGCGCGCGATGGATTCGGACAAGGCAGGGGCAGGCCTGGGCCTGCCCGTTCTGGTGGCCTTGTGCGGCTCGCTGCTCAACAAGAACACGCGAGGCGGAACGGTGGTCGTCGGGGCGCTGAACCTCGGCGGATCGGTCGAACTGATCCCCAACGCGGCGCGGATCGTCGAGCTCGCGATCGACAAGCAGGCGCAGACGATCCTGATGCCGGTCGCGGCGCGCCGTCAGTTGAACGATTTGCCCGACGAACTGTGGACGAAGATCAGCATCGAGTTCTACAAGGACTCGGCTGACGCTGTGTTCAAGGCGCTGGTGGAGTGACGGCGCGGATCATGCGATTTCTTCATTGCGCTGACATCCATCTTGATAGTCCGCTGCGCGGATTGGAGCGCTATGAGGGCGCGCCGGTTGAGCAGGTCCGAGGCGCGACCCGAAGAGCCTTCGAGAACATGGTTCAGTGTGCGCTCCGGGAGAAGGTGGACTTCGTGGTCATTGCCGGTGACCTCTATGACGGCGATTGGCCGGACTTCAATACAGGGCTCTTCTTCGCGAAGGGGATGGCGCAGCTCGGCGAATCAGGCATCGCTGTCTATGTGGTTCGAGGAAATCACGACGCCGCGAGCAAGCTGACGCGATCTCTTCCACTTCCGAAGAATGTCCACTTGTTCCCCGACAAGGCCCCCAAGACGCTGACCGACGACAACCTCGGGCTCGCGGTCCACGGGCAGAGCTTTGCGACGGCTGCGGTCCTCGATGACCTCGCCGCCGACTACCCACGCGCTGTCCCGGGCTACTTCAATCTCGGGGCATTGCATACGTCGCTGACCGGGAGGCCCGGACACGACAACTACGCGCCAACCACGGGGCTGATTCTCAAATCCAAGGGCTACGACTACTGGGCACTGGGTCATGTCCACGCGCGGGAGATCGTCTCTCGCGATCCCTGGGTCGTGTATCCGGGCAATCTGCAAGGGCGGCATATCAGGGAGCAGGGGGCAAAGGGCTGCGAACTGGTCACCGTTGAGAACGGCAGCATCACCACGGAGTCGGTCGCGCTCGATGTGTTGCGCTGGAGCGAGATCGCTATCGACGTGGGCGGGCTGCCGGACCTCGATGCGCTGCTTGATCGCGCAGCAGTCGACGTGAGGACTGAGCTTTCCAAAGCCGACGGACGGATCGTCGGAGTGCGCCTGCGGTTGCACGGCACGGGCGCTGTGCACCGCGAGGTGTCCGCCCGGCCAGAGGTGATTGCCGAACAGTTTCGAGCCGTCGCGTTGGACGCATCGGGCGGCAACGCCTGGGTGGAGAAGGTCGATCTCCGTGTTCGTCCCCCGTTCGAGATCGATCGATTCGCCGCTGGCGATGATCCGGTTGCCCTTCTCGTCAGGGAGATCAAGGCGTTGGCACAAGATCAGGGAACACTGACTTCGTTTGCGAACGATGCCCTGAGAGAGCTGAAGCAGAAGCTTCCTGCCGAGCTGAGCCAGGACGAGGAGCTGCGACTCGATGCACCGGACGTCCTCAGAGAGCTTCTGCGTGACGCCGAAGGTGAGCTGCTGGCGCGCCTCGCCGGTCAAAAGGGCGCCCAGTGAAGTTTGCGCGCCTGTACCTGAAGGCGTTCGGCCCGTTCAGGGACCGCGTCATCGAACTGCCCACGGGTACCGGCAACGACCTTCATGTGATCTTCGGGCCTAACGAGGCTGGCAAGTCCACGATCCTCCGCGCGGTCACCGGCTTCCTGTTCGGCATTCCGGAGCGGACGGGCGATGCTTTTCTCCACGACTACAACGCCCTGCGGGTGGGCGCCACGCTGCTGCTTCCGGACGGAAGTCGATCATCGGCAATGCGTCGGAAGGCGCGCAAGGTGACGCTCTTTGCCGTTGACGAAACTACGGGTGCCGAGATTACGGAGCGGCCACTGCCGGAAAGCGCTGCGTCCAACTTGGTTGGCGGGCTCGACCTGAGCCTCTACCAGAACCTGTTTGGCTTGGACCTCAACGGCCTGGTCGCTGGAAGCGAGGAATTGCTGCGCGGCGAGGGAGAGGTGGGACGCAGCTTGTTTCAGGCGGCTGCCGGCCTCGCAAGCCTGCGTACCGTCATCGCGGACCTGGACGAGGAAGCAGCAGCCATATTCAAGGCTCGTGGTTCCACCGGGCGCCTGAACCGCGCGCTGAGCGAGTTCGACGAGCAAAGGCGAGTTCTCAAGGACGCGACGGTCCGCACCTACGTCTGGGAGACGGCGGAGCGCGAGCACCGGCAGGCCGAACTGAAGCACCAACAGCTACGTGAGGCGCTCAAGGACAAGCGGTCGGAGCAACAACGTCTACAGCGCATCCGCGCGAACCTGCCATTGCTTGCTGAACGCGCGGCCAAGCAAGAGGAGGCGAAGAGTCTTGCGCACATTCCGCTGCTCCCATCCGAGGCGCCCCAGCTGCGCGCGGCCGCGCAGGAGCGTCTTCGCAGTGCGGAAGACGCCAAGCAGGCGGCCGAGGCCCGATTGGCGCAACTCAAGGCCGCCGCGGTGGGCCTGATCGTCCGTGAGGGCGTCCTGGAGCATGCGAGCGCCATCGAGCAGGTGTTTCATGCGATCGATGGATATCGCGCGGCGCGCGACTCCCTACCGCGTCTGGTTCGCCAACGTACAGACTTGTCGGAAACGATCCGGAAGTTGCTCGCGGAAGTCGGATTGCAATGCGACGTAGCTCAGGCTTCCGGGCTGTTGCCGCCGGAAACGCTGGTCGCTCGCGTGCAGTTCCTCATCGATGAGCATGGGCGCCTTACAGATCGTGATGAGCAGCTTGACGTACAGATTCGCAACAAGGAAGCGGCGATCGAGCGCTTGAAGGATCGTCTCGCCTCCCTGCCGGAGTCCGCACGGGTAGACGAGCTGGAGACGTCCCTGGCGAGCGTTGCGAACGTGGCTGATCTCGAAGCGCGCCGGCGGAAGCTCGACCAGGATATCGCCGACCAGGAGGGGCGGCTACAGCGCGAAGCGGCGTCGTTGTGGCCAGGTCCGCTGGTGGAACTCGTGGTGCTCACGGTTCCGTTGGCTGAAGTGGCAAGCGCATTTGAGAACGAGTTCGCGGCCCTTGCGCAAGAGGAACGCCTGGTTGCGGAGAAGGAGGTGACGCTCACCCGCGATCTCGACGATCGCCGCCGTGAACTCAATGTACTGGCCGCCACGGGTGAGGTGGTCACGCAAGCGGAGGTTGTCGCATCGCGAGTCGAGCGCGATCGCAAGTGGACCGACTTGCGCCGCGCCCATCTCGATGGAGATTCCCAGTCAGCCTCGAAGGAAGCCGGCAATCTGCCACCGCAGGCCCTTGCGTCTGCGTTCGAGGCGGCGATCAGGGAAGCCGACCGTCTGGCCGACCTGCTCCGCGCGGATACCGAGCGAGCGACGACCCTGGAGGCGACGCGACAGCGTATTGCGGACATGCAGGCTGAGATGCAGCGAAATGAGGATCAGCGGGAGCGCCTTGCTGGCAAGCGGCGTGACCTGCAGCATCGATGGGAAGCCCTAGTTGCGCCTCTTCGTCGGTCCGACCTCCCGCCGGCCGCCCTTCGGGAATGGTTGTCTCGTCACCAGCGACTGGTCGAGCGACACGGGGATCTCGAGAGTCTGCGAGCTGAGCGCGGAGCGGTCGATACCGATATCACCCGAGCCCGCAACCTTCTGGATACGGCGCTGCTGGCAGGTGGACTGGCTGTCTCGACTCCCGACGAATCCGCCGCCGGTGCGTTTGCGCGCGCTCAACAGGCAGTCAATGCAGCCCGAAAAGCACGAGCAGATCGCGATTCGGTTACCGAGCAGATTCAAGCGGGGACGGCCGAGTTTCGGGATCTCCAGAGGCAACGACAACAGACGGCATTAAGGCTCGCCGAATGGAAGCTGAAGTGGGGTGTGGCGGCAGAGGGCCTTCGCCTGACGAAGGAAGCGGTTCCCGCTGAAGCCAAGACGCGGCTGGATCAGTTCTCCCGGTTGTCCGCTGCGTTGACGGAGTTGAGCGATCTTCTTGCGGACTCCAGTGAGCATGAGTCCGTTGTGACAGGCTTTGAGGCCAAGGTTTCCGATATCGCCCGCGCCGTCGCCGAAGCGGCGCAAGGGCAGGGCCCGGACAACGTCGCCGAGCGACTGTATGAGGCGCTGGCCGATACGCGCGGTGCACATTCGAGGCGGCAGCAGGTTGTCAACGACATTGAACGCGAAACCCGGACAGCCTCGGAGGCGGACGTCGCCGCTACGCAAGCGCGGAACGCGCTGAACGAGCTTGTTCAGCAAGCAGGTTGCCAGACGACGGAACAGCTGCCCGAGATTGAAGGGATGGCAGCCAGAAAGCAAAGCCTGCAACAACGACTACACGAGATCGACGAGCAGCTGGTGCAGCAGAACGCCCGGCCAGTCGACGCCGTGCTACAGGAGGCAGGTCAACTGACGCTTGATAGCGTCGCCCGACAGATCGCGGATACTGGAACCGAGATCGAAGACTTGGAGCGCCAAGTCGAAGCCGCGCAAGAGGCTTTGTTCAGCGCGAAGCAACGCTTTGACGCAATCGATGGAGGAACAGCTGCCGCGGAAGCGCAGCAGGCGACGCAGTCGATTGCAGCGCGCATCGCCAAGGAGGCACGCACCTATGCTCGCGCACGACTGGCCAGTGCCATGCTTAACCGGGTTGTGCAGCTCTACCGCGAGCAGCACCAAGGCCCACTGTTGGCGCGTGCGGCCGAGGTATTCGCCCGCATCACCTTGGGCAGCTTTTCGGGCCTCACGGTCGATTACGAGGACGATCGCCAGGTGCTACTTGGTATACGTCCAGGTGCGGCACGCGTTCCCGTCACCGGGATGAGCCAGGGGACGCGAGACCAGCTATTTCTATCGCTGAGGCTTGCCGCGATCGAACAGCACATTGAGGGGTGGGGTCCGTTCCCAGTCATTGTTGATGATCTCCTGGTGCAGTTCGACGACGATCGTGCTGTGGCAACCCTTGAGGTGCTCAGTGAGCTGAGCGCCAAGACGCAGGTGCTGTTCTTCACGCACCACAAGCATCTGCTCGAGCTCGCGGAGGCATCGAAGCTTGCAGCGGCAATCACTGTGCAGCGCCTGTGACCGGACTTGCATCGACGCGGCGATTCCTGGAGCGATGCGCCAGGGGACCGGGTCGGCATTTGGAACCCATGGGGCGATGTGAAGGCCATGGCACTGTGTGCTGGCGAAGGAATCGGGGAGCAAACAGGCCGTTGAAATACCGCTGCTAAACGCGAGTTCTAGCATCGCATGAGCCTGACCAGACTATCTGAGGGATTTCCGGCCGTTTTTTGTCACGGTTGATGAGGGACAGAAGCTAGGCCCCCTCGAAGAGCTTGCAAGAAGCCCTCCGAGGGGGTTGTCTCGTGTTCGACCAAGAATGCGAGACCGCTCCAATGTGCCATGCCCTGTTACGCGATGCCAGCTTCTGGCGGTTTTTGCAGCTGATCGATCACGACCTGGCGGAGCAGGAGAGCGCTGGTGGCTGTCCGGCGTGTGGTGCGCCGCTGCATCGCGCCGACTACCCGCGCAAGCCGCGCGGCGTGCCGCGTGCGCTGTTCGGGCCGGACGGGGTGCGGCGCCTGAGTTTCTGCTGTGCCCGCGACGGGTGCCGGCGGCGCATGACGCCGTCGTCGGTGCGTTTTCTGGGGCGCCGGGTGTTTGCGGGCGCCGTGGTGGTGCTGGCGTGTGCGCTGGCACAGGGTCTGAGTGAGCGGCGCCGGCAGCGATTGTGCGAGCGTATCGGGGTCGGTTTGCGCACGCTCGAGCGCTGGCGACGGTGGTGGCAGAGGGATTTCGCCGCCAGTGCGCCGTGGGCGGCGATCCGGTCACGACTGGCCACGCCAGTGGAGGAGCAAGCGTTGCCGCACGGATTGCTGGAACGCATGACGCTGCGCATTCAGTCGATGCTTTGGCCGACGGCTCGTGAGGTTCGGTGGGCAAGCGAGATATTTTGTCGGTCGTCCTGCCGGCTAAAGCTTTCCGCTTCTGCCAGGAAATTTGTCTGACACGGTAAAACCATGAAACCCCACGTCTTCACCGCCACGGACAAGAGCGGCAGGCGCCAGCCCGAGGGTCGAGAGGCACAGTCGATCGAGCACTCGTGCACGATGCTGGAGCGCGAAGGTTGGCGCGCCATCGAATTCATCGATGGCGAGGATCTGGCAGCATCGCGAACACGCTGGTCACCGTCCCGGCAACCCAGGACGCAGCAGGAGTTTCGCATCCAGAGAAGTGCTGCAGTGACTGCAATCAGCGCTGAACACAGCGCGCGCCTGATGATCCTTCTTCGGCACAGGTGAAACGTACCTTGCAGCACGGCGGTTGCGCCCCCATGTTGCAGAGGTTGCCATTGCACCGGAGGAGCCGTGATGAGTGATGCACTGCATGTGGTCTGTCCGCACTGCGACGGAGTCAACCGTGTGCCCGCCGTGCGTCTCGCGCAACAGCCGAATTGCGGCCAGTGTCATCGGCCGTTGTTCACGGCCCATCCCGTGGAGCTGACGCAGACGAGCTTTGCCAGACACATCTCACGCAGCGACATTCCGGTGCTGGTGGACTTCTGGGCACCGTGGTGCGGGCCGTGCAAGACGATGGCGCCGCACTTCGCCCGTGCGGCACAGTTGCTGGAACCGGGCGTACGTCTCGCCAAGGTCGACACCGACGCCGCGCCCGGGATCGGTTCCCAATACAGCATCCGCAGCATCCCGACCCTGATCCTGTTTCGCGGTGGTCGCGAGGTGGTACGTCAGGCTGGCATGATGGGCGCGCAGGACATCGTGCGCTGGGTGCAGGCGCACAGCTGAGTACCCGGCAAACAATGCGAGCGACGAGGAGAAGAACGATGAAGAACTGGAACCTGCGCAGCCTGCTGGCAAGCGGATTGACCGCGGCGCTGCTGTTCATCGGTGCAGGCGTTGCTTGTGCAGACGTCCCCCGAACGGTGCCCGTTGCGACTCCTGCGAGCGTGACTGCAACCAACGCACCGGCCGCCAGGGCCTTCCGTGATGTGGCGCCGGCAACGGTCGAGCGCACTTCGCCAGGGCACTATCGGCTGCACTGGAGCGGTCTCGATGGTGCGGTCAGCATTTCGGTGGCCAGTGTGCCGGACGCGCGGGCTGCCGAGCGCCAGATCCTGGCGCGCGGTCTCGTGGGCGAAGAGGCTGCCTTCGAGGTGAACCAGGGCGGTCGCCCCTATTTCCATATCGAGGATCGAAGCGGCCACAGCCTGTGGGTCGCGGAGCGCCTGCTGCCGCTCGAAGGCGGGCGCAACTTTCGCGATCTGGGTGGCTATCTGACTGCGGACGGTCGCCAGGTGCGCTGGGGCAAGGTGTTTCGTTCGGGCGCCATGGCTGCGCTCAGCGCTGCCGACCAGAAGTACCTGAGCGATCTCGGGCTGCGTCAGGTGTGCGATTTCCGGACCACGAGTGAGCGGTTGCACGAACCTGCCGGATGGCTCGAGGCTGGCGGTGCGGTCAACTACTGGACGCGCGACTACGAGATGAGCGACGCCGACTTCAGCCGCTTGCTGACCGGCGACATCACCGAGGCTGGAGTGAAGACCAGTTTTGCCAGGCTCTATGGCAACCTTGCCTACGAACAGTCGCTCGCCTTCCGCGAGATGTTCCGCATGCTGGTGGACGGCGATTTGCCGCTCGCCTTCAACTGCACCGCAGGCAAGGACCGCACCGGTGTTGCCGCTGCGCTCATCCTGACTGCGCTTGGCGTGCCCAGAGAGACGGTGCTTGCCGACTACGCGCTCACCAACCGTTACCTGACGCCAGCAGCGTTCCTGAACGGGAATGACCGGAAGGCGCAGGAAGGCGGCAAGGCGGATGAGGCAAAGGCGCCGCTGCAGCAGATGATCGGCAAGCTGCCGCCGCTGGTGATCAAGGCCATGCTCGGCGCCGAACCCGAATACCTCGCGGCGGTCTTCAGCGAGATCGAACAACGCAGTGGATCAATGAACAACTATTTCCACGAGGTGCTCGGCGTCTCGGACGCCGATCTCGCCAGACTCAGGGCCGAACTGCTCGACTGACGTGGAGCGTCGGGAGATGTCCGATACGTTTGTTGCAGCCGATCCCGCCGATCTCGATCTGCCGCCGGAACGGATGCGGGCGATGACTGCGGCAGTGACGCAGCGCGTGGTCTCGCATTTGGCAGGGCTGCGTGCTGCACCGGTCTGTGGTGCCCTTGCCGGAGTCGAAAGTCTGTGCCGATCGCTGCGTGAACCAGCACCCGAGTCAGGTACGGACCTCGATGCATTGCTCGATCCGCTGTTCGAGCAGTGGATACCGCGATCGTTCAACACGGCCAGTCCGGGTTACTTCGCGTATATCCCGGGTGGTGGTGTGTTTACCGCCGCACTGGCGGATTTCATCGCCGGCAGCGTGAACCGCTACACGGGGATCTGGCAGGCAGCACCGGCGCTGGTGCAGCTCGAGGCCAACGCGCTCGAGTGGCTGTGCGAGTGGATGCAGTTTCCGGAGACCGCGCGGGGACTGTTCACCACCGGTGGTTCGATGGCGATGTTCAGTGCGATCGCCTGTGCGCGCGAGCAGAAACTTGGCACGGACATCCGTTCCGGCACGCTGTATGTGTCCTCGCAGTCGCATCATTCGATCGTGAAGGCGGCACGGCTTGCCGGTATCGCGCACGATCGGGTGCGCACGATCGCGGCCGACGCGGACTTTCGCATGCGCGTGGACGAACTCGCGGCTGCGATCAGGGCCGACCGTGCCAGCGGCCTGAAACCCTTCATGGTGTTCTCGACCGCTGGCACCACCAATACCGGTGCGGTGGACCCGCTGGACGCGGTGGCCGACCTGGCTGCGCGCGAAGGGTTGTGGCATCACGTCGATGGCGCATACGGCGGTTTTTTCCATATGGTGCCCGAGCTGCGTGGTCTGCTCGCCGGGCTGTCACGCGCGGACTCGCTGACGCTCGATCCGCACAAGGGACTGTTCCTGCCCTACGGTACCGGGGCACTGTTGGTGCGCGACGGTGAAGCTCTGCGCGCGCTGCATTCCTCGACGGCCGGCTACCTGCCCGACAACCAGAGCGAGTTCTACGATCCGGCACAGTACGGCCCGGACCTGTCCCGTGCGTTTTCCGGCCTGCGGGTGTGGTTGACGCTGAAGTTCTACGGTGCAGCGCGTTATCGAGCGGCGCTGACCGAAAAGCGCGAGCTGGCGCTGTGGGCTGCGGAGCAGCTCGCCGCCGTTCCCGGCATCGTCATCGACGCGAGGCCACAACTCTCGTTGCTTGCCTTCCACCTGGAGAACGATCGTCTCGCAACGCAGGACGCGCGCAACCGGGCGACGCAGGCGTTGATGGAGCGCGTGACGGCGCGCGGTCGGGTGATGCTGACTGGTGCACAGGTCGGAGAGCGCTACCTTGGACGCATCTGTGTGTTGAGTTTCCGCTCGCGGCGCGCGGAGGTGGAAGCATGCGTGGACGATATTGCGCAGGAGGCAGCGGTGCTGCTGGCCGAAGCTGCTTCTGCATGCTGACATGGCAGGAGATTTTCTGCTGCGCTCGGCCGTGCCTTGGGTCTGCTTGCCCGCGGAAACGCTCATCGAGCGCCTGTTGGGCATGCCACTTTCGATCTCGTGACTGCCCATGCCGGGCCGCTGGCCAGCAAGGCACCTCCGGGCGCAATCGTTTGGAGACATCGCCACCGCATCGACGGGGTGCACGTCCAGTCGTTCGCTCCAGAGGGTCCGCGTCCGCTATCGCGAGGCCGCGTCGATGGCCTGCACAAAGAACGGAGCAAGCTCCCGGCTGGTCTGGACGCTGAGGTGCGTGGCGTCCATGTACAGCCACTCACGGCCGCGGTGCGTGCTGCACAGTCCGTCCGGGCACAGCACGTTCCGCAAGTCGAGCACATGGCTTCCGGTCAAGGTTGCCGCCTCGCTCAGCGCCTGCCGGGATGGCTCCTGGATCGGCTCGATGACCGCCACGGGGACTGTTCGTCCGCACGTTCCCCGGAGCACTGCGACGTTCGTGCACGCTCGCGGATCCCATGGTGGTGCCGGATTGCGAAACGTGGGGATCGACTGAACCAGGACGACGCGATGCCCGGCCGCTTCGAGCCGCGAAACCGTCGCAGCGATGCCTTCGCGGAAAACACGCGCCTTGCCGACGGAATCGACCACAGGCTGCCCGGTGCCGAGACGAACACTGAGCGTGGGGTCCCACCAGTACTGATCGAGACCGGCGATCACGACGACGCCGGGCGTGGCCTGCGCGAGCGAGTCGATCGTGAACCGTGCATACGCCGTGCAGTGTGCAAACTCCGTGAGCGGCCACGCTTGCGGGAAATAGGGGCTTCGGCCGACGGCACGGATTTCCAGATGCTGGATGAGCGGGCAGGACGGGGTGGTGAAAATCCACGCTGGCCGTTGCAGCGAGTGAGCGGCCCCCAGCACGGCCTCGGCGAAGTGCCAGGCGTTCGAGTCGCCGACCAGATATATGGGAGAGGCTTCGACATCCCCGTTCCACCAGCATGCTTTCACGAGATCCGGACTGAATGGCCCGCGGCTGAGGCAGCCTCGTTCACTGGGGGCGTGTCTTGTCGACACCGCGACCCGTGCCTCGGCCACTCCCGGCATGGAGCGGAGCACGCGAGAACCCGCAGCGAGACCCAATGCGAGCACGAGTGTCGGCAGGACAGTCGCGAGCACCATCGAGAATACGCGGTGCGCGCCGACGTCCTGGCGCGCTCGCAGCGGCTCCTCGAGCCAGCGGAACGATGCCAGTGCCGGTACGACCGAAAGCATCGCTGCTGCCAACTTCACGCCTGCATCTCCCGGCCAGAGGAGGCCGGCGAATACGATGAATGGCCAATGCCATAGATAGATCGAGTAAGACCAGTCTCCTGCCTTCGCGAATGGTCGGCTGCCCAGCACTTTGGCAACCGCATGGTCGGATCTGCCCCCACCCAGAAGCAGCAGTACGGAACCGGCGACGGGCAGAGCCGTCCAGGGGCCGGGGAATGCTACGGACCCGTTGATGATCAGGCCCGAAACAGCCAGTGCCGCCAGCCCAAGAGCACTCATGGCAATACAAACGCTTCGCCTGAAGCGCCTGCCGCTCATCCCGGAGACGGCCAGCAGTGCACCGGCACCGAACTCCCAGGCTCTGCTGAGGGGTGAATAGAAGTTCGCGAGGTAGTGTGCGGACCGGGAATCCGGAGCAAGGACGTTGAGGCTGCTGAAAATCACGGATACCAGAGTTACCGCGACGACGCCGATGAGCGCGATGCGTTGCGGGCTGCTGTTGCTGCGATATCGTCCCCAGGCCCAGCACGCAGCCAGCAGCGCAGGAAACAGAAGGTAGAACTGCTCCTCGACCGACAGCGACCAGCAATGCAGCAAGGGGTTCGTTTCGGCGGGCGCATCGAAATAGCCTCCGGTTGTCCTCGCGATCACGAGATTGGCGAGCAGAAGGATTGCAGCGACGGTCGTCTTGGCAGCGGTTTGCTGGCTGCCGAGCGGAGAAAGGATGAACGCAGCCGCTACGATGACGACGGCAAGCATCAACGCAAGCGCCGGAGTCAGCCGCTTGAAGCGGCGCAGATAGAATTGACGAAAGTCGATCTTCCCGGTCGAGTTCCACTCGCGTTGCAGCATCTGCACGATCACGAAACCCGAGATCACGAAGAATACGTCCACGCCGACGAATCCGCCCGGTACGGGAAGGCCTGCATGGTAGGCAACGACCATGACCACGGCGATCGCGCGCAATCCCTGGATATCCGGACGTCGTGATGTTGTCCGATCATTCTCTGCGCGGGTCGAGTCGTTGCTGTGTGGGCCGGTGGCTGTTCGCATGCATATGCTTCGGATGAGTTGGCGCGCGGATGGTAAACCCAAACGGCCAGCAGTCGATCGACGCAGAGCGGGTTGCAGGGGCAGTGTTGTGGTGACGGGGCTGCCTTCGAGCTTGCCGGCGCGACAGCAGCAGCGCGACACCAGCAGGTTGCTGTTCCGCACTACATGCAGCATCCTGAAGGGCGACGCCGAGGCGAAAGATGCGGGGTCCGGGACGCCTATATCGACGCGTGGCGTGTGCTGCGAGCGCAGCGTCGCCAGGGTGCCGGCACGCACGCATGCGGATGGGTTCGCTGCCGGAGGCGGGTGAGTCGTATCGGTGGGGTTTCGCGCCGGCTGAAAACCAGTTCGTGCAAACCTGATAAGGAGAGTCCCATGAGCGTGAAGCTGGCCGTCGTCTACTACTCGACCTACGGCACCAACCATCGCATGGCCGAAATCGCAGCCGGAGCGGCACGTGAAGCAGGTGCCGAAGTGCGTCTGCTGAAAGTTCCGGAGACCGTGCCCGCCGAGATCGTTGCCGGTGTCGATCCATGGCGGGCACACGCCGAACAGACGGCTCATGTGCCGGTGGCGACGATTGCGGACATGGAGTGGGCGAATGCCTACCTGTTCTCGGCGCCGACCCGCTTTGGCAACATGGCGAGTCAGATGCGCGCGTTCATCGACACGCTGGGCGGTTTCTGGGCCAAGGGAGGTTTCGCCAACAAGGCCGTTTCGGCGATGTCATCGGCGCAGAACATGCACGGCGGGCAGGAAACGACACTGTTGTCGTTCTACGTCAGCGCGATTCACTGGGGTTCGATCATCGTTGCGCCGGGCTACACAGACGCAGCGATCTTCAAGACCGGCGGCAACCCGTACGGCTACAGCCACACCCAGGGAGCCGAGTTCGGCGACGACGCCAGTGCGTCGATCAGCCACCAGGCCCGCCGCCTGGTGGAGGTGGCACAGAAGCTCGGTTGAGGGCCGGAGGGCGTCGCAGGGGGTGATGACGCATTTGCCGTCGCGGGCATTGATCTGCCGTCATATATTTTTCCGCGCTGGTGACAGGTGAATTATTTCGCACGTAGACTGGACGGCGTCCGACCCACTCCCTGATAAAAATCGAGGTCTCGACCATGGCTGCCTTTGCAAGCGTCAATGCCGGAAGCAAGCGCATCGATCTCCACGCGTTCAGCGGAGAGGTCGTGGAGCAACAGAAATCCAGCTATACGGAAGTGTCGAGAGACGCCAACCACCCGACTTCCACCACCCACTACAACAATATTTTCGTGCGGGCCAGTGACGGATCGGAACGCTCGCTGCAGATCGAGGACTCGGGGTTCAGCGCCCGGGCAGGATCGAGGGCGTCCATCTTCTGGGGGATCAAGAACGGCAAGACCGAAGGTCCGTATCTGGGTATCGTCAACCACGATACCGGTGCGATCCACGTGATCCGTAAACCGGTGAATGATCTTGCCGGACCGCCTTTCTACAACATGCTGCTGATCGTTACTGCGATTTTCATCGCGGCGGGCTTTTATGACATGACAAATGGCAACATAGGTTCGGCGATCATCATGGCGGGCATCGGGTTGGGTGGCATCTATTGGATCTACCGGGGCCAGAAGGCGTTGCTGACGCAGATCAAAGCGGCCGCACTCGCGCTGCAGCCTGGTTGACGACCCGGAATCCCCGGTTACGGGGAGGATTATCCAACACGCAGGTGCTGATCACTTCAGCAGACGGGCGGCGTCCAGGGGGGCGAGTTCGAACCGGCCAGCCGTGGTCCAGACGAGCTGGCGGTCACAGA
This sequence comes from Pseudomonadales bacterium, assembly GCA_024234165.1. NCBI lineage: Bacteria > Pseudomonadati > Pseudomonadota > Gammaproteobacteria > Pseudomonadales > Pseudomonadales bacterium. The sequence continues at coordinate 711,552 of JACKOP010000002.1, read as the reverse complement.
ATGTTTCGTCGGCGAAGGCCGCAGCCTGCGTGCGGCCGCACTCTTCCCCGGATGTCGTCAGCCACAATTCTTGCCGGGAGTCGCGGGTTTCGACTGTCGCGTCGTATACGTCATCGCTGAATGCCTGCTGTGCGTCGTCACCGGTGTCGCCGGCAAAGACCATCAGAACTTTCGTCCGATCACCGAATACACCGGGCGCATTGTCACAGGGGATCCACCCTGCATAGACAACGAAGTCGGCTCGCTTGTCGCCGTTCAGGTCGACTCGGCGCGCTGCGTCGCGGGTGTTCGCCACACCGCCGGCTGCTGCGCATTCCTCTGCAAATGCATCGATCGCCTTGACCACGGGCGGAGGCAGGCCTTGCACGTCTTCGTCCGTCTTCGCGCAGGCTGCTGCGAGCAGCGCCATCGTCAGTACGGCAAGGCGTGTGAGCATGATGTGCTCCGTCGGGCATGGGATACGGGAACGCGGCTTCCGGGCATGATGACAAGCGTCATGCCAGTTCGTCCAGCGTGCTGCGTTCAAGCAGCGCTGCTAGCGCCAGAGATGCTACGCTGCGGGTGCGCGCACGTTGCAAGACACACAGGGGCCAGGTGGCGCACGTTTTCTGCGCCCGTTGCACGTGCCGTTGTTGTGCAGGTCGGACGTCTGACGAGCGACCTGATTTTGCCATCGAACCAGGAGGTTGCCATGAAAGCCAATGTCGGCGGAATCGACCGCATCGTTCGCATCGTGATCGGGTTGGTGCTGATCACCCTGGCTGTGACCGGTACCGTTGGCTGGTGGGGCTGGATCGGGGTGGTTCCCGTACTCACCGGGGTGTTCCGTTTCTGCCCGGCCTACCTGCCGTTCGGCATGAATACCTGCCCGCTGAAAGACCGGTCCTGAGGTGAAATGCGTTTGGCAGCAGCAGTACGTTGCTGCGGTCGTGCAGTGCGCGGAAGCGTTCGGCATGAGCGCTCTGGGTCGGTCTGCTCATGGGGAGGTTCCTTGTGTGTTGGGGCCTTCGTCGAGCAGCTTGAGGCAATGATCGAGGCCGATCCACTCGCCCGATTCCTGGTGCCGCCACGTGAAGTCGATGCGTTGTCCCGCGTGCAGAGCGGCACTCGGCAGCACGGCCACATGGACGTCGAGTCCAGGTACCGGGAGCGTGCGGGTGTCGGCCGTAGCGTGCCAGCCGTCGACGCCCCAGTGCACCAGGGCCGGCTCGCGCAGGCACAGCAACACATCGCTGCCCGCGTCGATGCGCGCTGTCGGCGCCTGTTCGAGCCAGACGCGGCGCCGTGGGGTCGATTGCTGTCCCCGGTAGCGTTCCCATACGGCGGCGGGGCAATCCCACGGCTTTGAGCCGTGCACCGACAGAGCGAGCTTAACGAACTCGGCGTGTGCCCAGGCGAGCGGCATCGCCGAACCGCTGGGATGCCCCGGCGACAGCCGGCGCGACGGGATCGCGGCGGTGTCCCAAACCTGCTCGGGCAGCATCCCGCCGCGGCTGGCCATTGCCATCATGGCGTGCAGATACGGCAACGGGTCACGCCCTGCCAGCAGTTCGTAGTGGCCGCGCTCACCGGTCAGGAGCGGCCACGGACGCCCGCTGCCGCTGCCGTCGAACGGTGCGCCATCCTCGTGCTCACCGTAGCCGTCACCGTTGTAGCGGCGCCAGGCAGGGCCGCTGGGCGTGTCGACACGCAGCAGGGCATCGATCACGGTGACGGTATCGCGCACCAGCGGATCGTCTGCGCAGCGCAGGCCGAAGCGCACCAGTTGCAGCGCGTCGGTGGATACCTGTTCATTGGCGGGCAGTGCGGTTTCTTCCCGGTGGTTCTTGATCAGCATGCAGCGCTGCATCGCCTGGTCGTCGTAGAAGATGGCGTGCGGCGCGACGCGCACGTAGTAGCCACTGACGCCAAGCCTGCGTGCCAGCGCGGTGTCCCTGACGGCGGTGAAATCCTCGATGCGTGCGTTCCAGTCATCGGCCAGTGCCAGCGCGAAGTCACGGGCTGCGGGTTCCAGAAACCCGGCGCCGGCAGCGAGTGCGGCGATGCACGCCGCAAGCGTGAACGTGTTGACCCCGGCGTCTTCTTCCCAGCGGTCCTGGTCGGTGGCGGGGCCGTTGCGCACGATGAAGCCGAGCGCACGCCGCACCATGTCGTGCACCTCGATGCCGCCCAGCGCCTCGCGCTCCGCCAGCAGCGCCGCGAGCAGCACCGGAAAGGCAGCCTCGTCGAGCTGCACGCCTTGCCAGTACGGTTTGCCGTCGAGCCACTGGTTCTGGTTCCAGTGGCCGTCCGCGTGCTGCGTGGCGATCAGATAGCGCAATACGTCGCGCGCCTCTGCCTCCTGGCCCAGCGCGAGCAAGGCACCCGCGCACTCGACCAGGTCGCGTGGCCATACCAGGTGGTAGCCGCCGCGCTGGTTGCTGCTGTTGCCCCAGGGAATGCTCAGACTGGCGACCATCGCGCCAGGGTGGATCTTGTCGCGGTGCACGTGCAGCACCATGGCCGAGATCGCCAGCTGTCGGGCCAGTTCGGGCTCGCACCGGGCACACGCCGGGGCAGCGATCGTGGCATGCCAGTTGCGCCAGTCGGACACCTGTTGCTCCCAGGCGGCAACGAAAGGTCGTACCAGCGCACCGACGGCCAGCGTGGTGGCTGCTTCCGGGCTGGTGCCAAAGCCAAGTGCAAGCGTGCACTCGCGTTGCAGTTCGCCGAGCAGCGCCACGTTGCCGGGTCCGGCACGGTCGTACTGCCAGCGCATGGCATCGTGGCGATCGAAATCCTGCCATCCGTCGCTGGCGCCCACATGCCCGACGCTGGTGCGGCCAAACGCATCGCACTGTCTGCGGTCGGCCGCTGCCAGCGCCAGCCAGGTCGATGATGGCTCGTCGCGCCCTGCGCGCAGTACGCGACGCGTGCCCTGAGTGACGGCTTCCGCCAGGTTGTCGTAGCCGCTGCCGTCGATATGCGACGCGAGCAGCACGTAGGGGCGCAGTGTTGCGTCGCCTGCAAGCAAGACTTCGACCAGCAGCGCGTCGCGCTGCGGATCACCGATGATGCGCAGCGTCAGCGTGAAGCGTTCGTGCGTGTGCACGATGTGTGCGGCGGGAATGCCGGGCGCCGGGGTCTCGAGGCGATAATTGCCGAGGCGCTTGACTTCACACCAGAAGCCGGCGTCGTCGGCGACGATGAAGCCGAGATCGCGGATCTGCGGCATGTCCACCCGCGGAAAGTAGACTTCGTTCACGATGCCGTGGCCGATCGTGAACCACAGTCGCGCCGGGCCGAGCGAACAGCCGACCAGGTCCTTGGCGCTGCTGGTCCAGCTCGGCGCGATGCCGGGGCTGCCTGGCGCAAACCTGCTGTCGCTCATGCCTCGTTCCTCGTCGGTGCTGCAGCCGGCCGATGCCAGCCTCCGCAGGGCGCGGTCATCGCATCGGCTTCCTGCGGCCCCCAGCTTCCCTGGCGGTACGGGTACACGGGCAGTGACTGCTTCAGTGCCGGATCGACGATACGCCAGGCAGCCTCGACGCCGTCCTCGCGCGCGAACAGCGTGGGATCGCCTTTCAGTGCGTCGCCGATCAGGCGCTCGTAGGCGCTCATTTGCGGTCCGTGTTCGTTGCACACGTAGAGTTCGACCGGCTCGCCGGTCATTGCGGTGCCGGCGTGCTTGCTGTTGGCGCCGATCGCGATGGCCACGTGATCCGGGCCGAGGCGGAAACGGAAGTAGTTGCTGGCAGCTGCGACCGCCGCACCGAAGACCTGTTGTGGCGGGTGTTTCAACTGCACCAGCACCTCGGTGGCGGTCGTCGCCAGTCGTTTGCCGGCACGAACGAAGATCGGCACCCCGGCCCAGCGCCAGGAATCGAGGTGCAGCCTGAGCGCGACAAAGGTTTCTACCTGCGAGTTCACGTCGACGCCGACTTCGCCGCGATAGCCTTCGTATTGGCCACGCACCATGTCAGCCGGTTCGAGCGGACGGATCGAGCGAAATACCTTGACCTTCTCGTCACGCAGCGCCTCGGCATCGCTTCCGATCGGCGGTTCCATTGCCAGGTGGGCCAGTACCTGCAGCAGATGGTTCTGTACCACATCGCGCAGCGCACCCACTTCCTCGTAGAAGCGGCCACGTCCCTGGACGCCGAGATCCTCGGCCATGGTGATCTGGATGCTGGCGACGTAGTTGCGGTTCCACACCGGTTCTAGGAACGCGTTCGCGAAGCGGAAGTAAAGCAGGTTCTGCACCGCTTCCTTGCCCAGATAGTGGTCGATGCGGAATACGGAACTTTCGGCAAACACACGGTGCAGCGCCAGGTTCAGCGCCTCGGCCGAGGCGAGATCACGGCCGAACGGCTTTTCGACCACGACACGGGCACCCGCTGCACAGCCGGAACTGCCGAGTCCGTCGACCACGGTAGGGAACAGGCTGGGCGGGACCGCCAGGTAGTGCAGCGGGTGCCGTGCGCTGCCGAGTGCCGCGCGCAGCTGCTGGTGCGTCGTGGCCTCGCGATAGTCACCGTCGACGTAGCTCAACAGGTCGAGCAGGTGCGTGGCAGCGGCGTCGATGCCATCGCCGTGCGTCTGCAGACTGTGCTGCACGCGTTCGCGCAACTGCTCGACGTTCCAGCCGGAGAATCCGACGCCGATTACCGGTACGTCGAGGCTGTGATTGCGAATCAATGCCTGCAGCGCGGGAAAGATCTTGCGCTCGGCCAGATCCCCGGAAGCGCCGAACAGCACCAGTGCATCGCAGGCGGGCATGCTCATGATCGGGTACTCCGTGCGGCAGCCGGATTGTGGGCATCATATGACGGCTCGTGTTCTGCGGCACCGGGTTCGTGCACTGCAGCGGTTAGTGCCTGCCGTGCCGTGCGCGATACCTGGTGCAGGACCACCAGCGCTGCGACGAATCCTCCGATCAGCAGCGCATCGTGCAGGTAGTGCGTGCCTGCGGATGCGCGCGACGCATCGATGAGATGCCGGGCGGCATGGCCGCCCCAGACCTCCAGCGCGACGTGCGGCGTCAGCGCGGAGCAGGCGAGCAGGAAACTGCCGAACCGCACGCCGGATGCACCCGACAGGTAGCTGATCGTCGCGGGATTGAACGGCGCCAGCCTGAGCAGCCATTGCAGCCGCCTCGCGTCCTTCGTCATCGCGCCCTGCACCGACCGCCAGGCGGGTCGGCGAGCGCTGAAGCGCAGCAACGGGGCGCGAAGCCAGTGGCTGCCGACGCCGTATTGCAGGGTGGCCGCCACTATGCCGGCGATCAGGGATGCGCCGAGCCCCCACCAGAATCCGAATAGGGCTCCGGCCGTGGCAGCAAGCAGGCTTTCGGGGATCAGCGCCGAGGTCACCACCACGTATGCCGTCACGAACAGCACGATGCCGAACGGGCCGGAGCCTTGCATCCACGCGTCGATCGTCGCGAGATGCCGCGACAACTCGTCACCGGCGACCACGATCGCAATTGCGGCAATCGCCAGCACCCCGATCAGCGCGATCGATCGGTGCGCCGCTGGAAGACCGGTGTGGGATGTCATCAGGTCTGCGTGGCGTCGGTTTCCCCCACCCGGCGCTTGCGTGCGAGCGTGAGGCCGTCGCCGACCGCGAGCATCACCACCTCGACGCGTGGGTCGCGTGCAAGTCTTGCGTTCAGCGCACGCAGCGCGACGGTGTTTTCGTCAGTGGCGTCCTCCCGCGTGATCTGGCCGGACCACTGGTACAGCACATTGTCGAACAGGATCAGTCCGTTCGGACGCAAACGCGCCAGCACTTCCTCGTAATAGGCCGGGTAACCGGTCTTGTCGGCGTCGATGAATCCGAGATCGAAGTGCTCGCCTGCGGGCAGTGCGCGCAGCGTTGCGAGCGCCGGGCCGACCCGCAGTTCGATGCGCTCGCCTACGCCCGAGTCATCCCAGAACCTGCGCGCGCTCGCGGTGTGTTCCGGGTCGATGTCGCAGCACAGCAGGCGCCCGTCGTCCGGCAGCCCGCGCGCGATGCACAGTGCGCTGTAGCCGGTGAAAGTGCCAATCTCGATCGCCGTACGCGCACCGATCGCGCGCGTCAGCAGCGTCAGGAACGCCCCCTGATCGGGTGCGATCTGCGCCACGGCCATCATGCCGAGAGTCTCGTTGTGACGTGCTATGCGCTCGAGTACCGGGTCGCGTTCGCTGCGCTGTTCGAGCATGTAGGCGTAGAGTTCGGGCGTCAGTGTGGTGTATTTGTCGCTCATGCGGGGTTCCTTGCGTGGGGGATTCCTGACGGCTGCCATCGGCGCGCCGACTGCGCGATGATAACCGCTGCCGGTCTGGCGGGAGGAACATGGTGCACGAGGTGGACGAATACTGGATGCATCGCGCGCTCGCACTCGCGCGCCAGGGCGCAGCAGCCGGCGAGGTGCCGGTCGGCGCGGTGGTGGTGCGTGGCGGCGTGGCAATCGGTGAAGGCTGGAACGCACCGATCGGTCGCCGTGACCCGAGCGCGCACGCGGAAATCATCGCCTTGCGTGCGGCAGCGCAGGCAGTGGAGAACTACCGCCTGGTCGGTTCGACGCTGTACGTGACGATCGAACCCTGCGCGATGTGTGCCGGCTCGCTGATGCACGCGCGCGTGGCGCGCCTGGTGTTTGCGGCGCGCGAGCCGCGCGCCGGCGTCGTGGTGAGCAATGCGGGGCTGCTGGATGCGGCGTTCTTCAATCACCGCATCGCGTGGAGCGAAGGTGTGTGCGCCGACGAGGCGGCGCACCTGATGCGGGATTTCTTCCGCTCCCGGCGTGACGCGAACTCAGGAGCGTGCGGGTAGGGCCTGGCTGGCGTGCAGGGATGTCACCGCGAGCTCGAACAGGCCTGGACCGTCCTCGTGGTGTTCGAGGTAGCGGTGGTACTGCCGGATGCGATTCACGAAACCGAGCGTTTCGTGGCCACGGGCGTAACCGTAGCGTGTGCGTGAATACCAGGCGCGCTTGGTGAGCAGCGGCAACTGCTTTTCGACATCGGCCCACACGTCCGGATTCGCGCCGCGCAGCGCCGCGAGACGGCGAGCGTCCTCGACGTGTGCCGGCCCCATGTTGTACGCGGCGAGCGCGAACAGTTCGCGCTCTGCGGCAGCGATCCGCTGGTCGACGCCCTCGAGCAGGCGCAGGAAGTAACGCGCGCCGCCACGCAGACTCTGCTCCATGTCGGTGCGGTTGCTGATTCCCATCTCGCGTGCAGTCGTCTGCGTCAGCATCATCATGCCGCGCACGCCGGTGCGTGAGACGGCGTTCGGGTTCCAGTGCGATTCCTGGTAACTGATCGCGGCCAGCATGCGCCAGTCGATACCTTCTTCCGTCGCCACGCGGCGCAGGGTCTTCTCGATGCGCGGGAGCAGCGTTTCGACGCGGTTGGCGAATGCGGTGAGTGCGTGCCGGTTGACCTCCGGCAGATAGCCGAAGAATCGTTCACGCAGCAGATCGAGACTGCCGGAACGCTCGTGATCGGCCAGAAAGCTCTGCATCGCACCGTGCAGGCGCGCATTCGGCGAGTGCTCCGCCGTGGCCCATGCGAGGCGCTCGCCCTGTTCGAGTTCGAACGCGACTTCCAGTGTCGGGAACAGGCCTGCGTGCATCAGGAATTCGTTCGATTTCACGACCGCATAGTCGATCTTGCCATCGGCGATCTTGCGCAGCATGTCGAATGTCTCGATGCGCGTCGCTTCCATCCAGCCGAGCGTGGGTTGCTCGCGCTGTGCACTGTGCAGCGCATCGGCAGAGCTGCTCTGCGCGAGTGCCATCACGCGCTTGCCGACGAGATCGGCGAGCGTGGTCGGGCGCGGTGTGCCGCTGCGATGCACGATCTGCTGACGCACTTCCATATACGGTGTGCTGTACCAGTAGGAAGACGCGACACCATCGCGTTGCGACAGTCCCGATGCGGCCATGTCCGCTGCACCGCTGTCGAGCGCAGCGTACACCTCGGCGATATTGGCGGCCGGCAGCATCTCCAGCCTCACACCGAGCGAGCGGGCGAACTCGCGTGCGAGTTCGTACTCGATCCCGGAAGGACCGTGCTTGTCGACGACGAAGGTCGCCGGGTTTACCCGGCTGACGACACGCAGCTTGCCGCGTGCCAGGACTTCATCGAGGGAATCTCGTGGAAGCGCTCCGGAGTGTGGCTGTCGGGTCTCGTTGGGACATGCGCCCAGAACCGCACACAGAATGCCGATCAACGCTGCCCTGAGGGTCTTCGTGACAGGCCGGAAGCCGCTTTCCAGTGTTCCAGTAGTTACTGTGATCCTCATCGGTCACACTCTCGCTGTAACTGGCAGCGCGATTCTAGAGGCTGAGACGCGGCTGCCTAGTTTGCATCACAGCAAAAAATACCGGTATTCATGGAATGGATTGTCTAATGTGCGGTTGATGTCAGCGGGTACTACCGCTGCATTTGCTGTGTGCGTCGCGTTCGCAAGGGGTGCGGGCGCATCGATCGGCGTTGGGCGGGCATCCGGCGCTTACGGTAGAATCTGCGCCCTGCCGCTGCCTTGCGGCATCCGTCGATCACTTCATCGGGAGCACGCATGCTGACACTCGCCGGCGCTCCGGCGCTTTCGCCATTTCGTCTCGAGCGGCTGCTTGCGCAGTTGCGTGTACTCGATCCCGGCATCGACGCGCTCGGTGCGCGTTTCATGTACTTCGTCGAAACCAGTGGCGCGTTTGCCGCGCAGGAGCTGCAGCGTCTGTGCGAGCTGGTGGATGGTGCCGAGCAGCTCGACGAGACCGGCAGCGGGCTCTTTCTGGTGGTGCCGCGCCCCGGTACGCAATCACCGTGGTCGAGCAAGGCGACCGATATCGCACGCAACTGCGGGCTCGCGCGCGTACAGCGCGTCGAACGCGGCATCGCCTATCTCGTGACCGGCGGGTCGGCGGATGCGCGCTCGCGCGAATGGATCGCCGGCGCGCTGCACGACCGCATGGTCGAGACGGTGTTCACGAGCTTCGATCAGGTCGAGAGCCTGTTTGCGCAGGAAGCGGCGCGTCCGTTGCGGATAGTCGACGTTCTTGACGGTGGCCGTGCCGCGCTGGAGCGCGCAAACGCCGAGTTCGGTTTCGCGCTGGCGTCCGATGAAATCGACTACCTGTGCGAAGGCTTCGTTGCGCTCGAGCGCAATCCCACCGACGTCGAGCTGATGATGTTCGCTCAGGCGAACAGCGAGCATTGCCGACACAAGATCTTCAATGCTTCGTGGAGCATCGACGGCGAGGCACAGTCGCACAGTCTTTTCGCGATGATCCGCAACACCCACAGCCATGCTGCAGATCCGGCCGTGCTGAGTGCGTATTCCGACAACGCCGCAGTGATCCGCGGGCACGAGGCAGGCCGCTTCTTCCCCGACCCGGCAACGCGCGAGTTCGGTTACCACCGCGAGCCGGTGCATATCCTGATGAAGGTCGAGACGCACAACCATCCGACTGCGATCGCGCCGTATCCGGGCGCAGCTACCGGCTCTGGTGGCGAGATTCGCGACGAGGGAGCGGTGGGGGTCGGTGCACGGCCAAAGGCGGGGCTGGTGGGTTTCAGCGTCTCGAATCTGCGTGTGCCGGACTTCGTGCAGCCGTGGGAGGTCGATCACGGACGTCCCGAGCGCATCGCTTCGGCGTTCAGGATCATGCTCGAAGGTCCGATCGGTGGCGCCGCTTTCAACAACGAGTTCGGACGTCCGGCGATCTGCGGCTATTTCCGCAGCTATGAACAGAATCATCTCGGCGCGATACGCGGCTATCACAAGCCGATCATGATTGCGGGTGGCATGGGGAACATCCGGGACGCGCATGTCGACAAGGGACGCATGGTGGGCGGCACGCGGCTGGTGGTGCTGGGTGGCCCGGCGATGCTGATCGGACTCGGTGGTGGTGCCGCTTCCTCGATGACGTCCGGTGCCAGCGATGCGGAGCTCGATTTTGCATCGGTGCAGCGAGACAACGCCGAGATGGAGCACCGCTGCCAGGAAGTGATCGACCGTTGCTGGCAGCTCGGCGACGCCAATCCGATCCGGTTCATTCACGATGTCGGCGCCGGTGGCCTGTCGAACGCGCTGCCGGAACTGGTCAAGGATGGCGGTTGTGGCGGGCGTTTCGCGCTGGAGCGCATCCCGAGTGCCGACAGCGGACTGTCGCCACTCGAGCTGTGGTGCAACGAGGCACAGGAGCGCTACGTGCTCGCGATCGACGCGGCGGATCTCGAACGCTTCGATGCGATCTGTGCGCGCGAGCGTTGCCCGTATGCGGTGGTGGGGGAGGCGAGCGCCGAGCCGCATCTGGCGTTGACCGATGGGCGTGACGGCAGCCGCGCCGTAGACCTGCCGCTCGCGGTGCTGTTCGGCAAGCCGCCGCGCATGCACCGCGAATACGCACGCGTGACGCCGCGACGCGTGCCACTCGCGCTCGGCGGCATCGACATCGCGCAGGCGGTCGAACGCGTGCTGCGCCTGCCCGCAGTGGCCGGCAAGGGTTTCCTGGTGACGATCGGCGATCGCAGCGTGACCGGGCTGGTGGCGCGCGACCAGATGGTCGGCCCGTGGCAGGTACCGGTAGCCGATGCTGGCATCACGACGGCATCGTTCGACACCTTCGCTGGCGAGGCCATGGCGATCGGCGAGCGCACGCCGATCGCGCTCGTCGATGCGGGCGCATCGGCACGCATGGCGGTTGGCGAGGCGCTGACCAACATGGCTTCGGCGCCGATTGCGCGTCTTGCCGACGTGAAGCTGTCGGCAAACTGGATGGCGGCGGCCGGGCATCCGGGCGAGGACCAGGCGCTGTTCGAGGCGGTGCGTGCGGTTGGCATGGAGCTGTGCCCTGCGCTCGGGATCGTGATCCCGGTCGGCAAGGATTCGATGTCGATGAAGACGCGCTGGCGCGACGCGGCCGGCGAGCGCGAAGTGATCGCGCCGTTGTCGCTGATCGTCTCGGCGTTCGCGCCGGTGAGCGATGTGCGCCTTGCCGTGACGCCGCAGATCGATCCTGGCGAGACCGACACGCTGCTGGTGCTGATCGACCTGGGTCGTGGACGCAACCGGCTCGGTGGCTCGGCACTGGCGCAGGTATTCAATCAGGTCGGCGACAGCGTGCCGGATGTCGACGATGCGTCGATGCTCGCCGGGTTTTTCGCCGCGATGCAGCGCTGCCTGCAATGGCGGCTGCTGCTTGCCTGCCATGATCGCTCCGACGGCGGCTTGCTGGTCACGCTGTGCGAGATGGCCTTCGCCGGACACGCTGCGTTCGATGTGGATATCGGCGGACTCGGGGATGATCCGCTCGCAGTGCTGTTCGCCGAGGAGCTCGGCGTGGTGTTGCAGCTGCGCACGGCGGATCTCGAGGCGGTGCGCGCGCTGTTTGCGGATGCCGGGCTGGCGGATGCACTGCACGTGCTGGGACGTCCGGCACGCGGAGACACGCTGCGCATTCGCAGCGGTGCGCGGGTGGTCTATGAGAATACGCGTACTGCATTGCACCGTGCGTGGGCCGAGCTGAGCTACCGGATGCAGGCGTTGCGCGACAACCCCGATTGCGCGCGCGAAGAGTACGACGCTCTGCTCGACGCCGACGATCCCGGGTTGGTTGCACGCCTCGGCTACGATCCGTCCGAGCGCATCGAGGCGCCGTTCATCACTGCAGGTGCGCGTCCACGGGTGGCGATCCTGCGCGAGCAGGGCGTCAACGGACAGTACGAGATGGCGGCTGCCTTCGATCGGGCGGGTTTCGCGGCAATCGACGTGCACATGAGCGATATTCTCGGTGGCGACTTCGACCTCGGCAGCGTCAGCGGCATCGCGGCGTGTGGCGGCTTTTCATACGGCGACGTGCTGGGTGCCGGTGCCGGCTGGGCGCGCACGATCCTGTTCAACGCGCAGGCGCGCGAGCAGTTCGAGCGTTTCTTCGCGCGTTCCGATACGTTCACGCTCGGGGTCTGCAACGGCTGCCAGATGATTTCGTGCCTGCGCGAGATCATTCCGGGCAGCGAGCACTGGCCACGGTTCCTGCGCAACGCGTCGGAGCAGTTCGAGGCGCGCGTGACGCTGCTGCGTGTGGAACGCAGCCACTCGGTGCTGCTGGCCGGTATGGAAGGATCGCTGATCCCGGTCTCGACCGCGCACGGTGAGGGCAGGGCGAGTTTCGCACCGGGTGCGTACGAGGCGCTGACCGGGGCGGCAGGCGTGGCGCTGCGCTACGTGGACAATCACGGCGAGCCGACGCAGCGCTTTCCGGCCAACCCCAACGGCTCGACGGCTGCCGTGGCTGCGGTCACCTCGCGCGACGGCCGAGTCACGATCATGATGCCGCACCCGGAGCGGGTATTCCGCAGCGTGCAGAACTCGTGGCGTCCGCCGCAATGGGGCGAGGACGGCGGCTGGATGCGGCTGTTCCGCAACGCGCGCGCATGGCTCGGTTGAGTTTCAGCGGTCGGTCGGGTCGGCCGAGTCTTGAATTGGCGTGCCGACAGCGCATCGCTATAATCCGCCGCCTTCGAGGTCCGGTCGCGACCGGACCCGTAGCCCCCACGTCACGGATACCTGTCCGCGCATGAATCGATACCCGCTCTGGAAGAATCTGCTGGTCGCGCTCGTGCTGGTCATCTCGGCCATCTATTCGCTGCCGAACCTCTACCCGCCGGACCCTGCGATCCAGATCTCCGGCGCGAGCAGCGCGCTTGCGATCGATCAGGGCGTGCTCGATCGCGCTCGCGAGGCGCTTGTCACCGGAGGGGTCGATGTCAAGGCAGGCGAGGTCGGCCCGCGCTCGGGGCTGCTGCGCCTGACGAACCCCGAGCAGCAGCTGCGCGCACAGGCACTGGTGCGCCGCGCGCTCGGCGATGACTTCGTGGTGGCGCTGAACCTCGCGCCGACCACGCCAGCGTGGCTGACCGCGATCGGTGGGACTCCGTTGAAACTCGGGCTGGACCTCAGCGGCGGGGTGCATTTCCTGCTGCAGGTCGATACGGACGCCGCAGTTGCCAAGCGCATCGCGGTCTACGAATCCGACCTGCGCAAGAAGCTGCGCGAGCAGCGTATACGCGGGCTGGTCAAGGCCGGCAAGGGCAACCGCATCGACGGGACGTTCACGACGGCCGAGGCACGTGATGCCGCCGCCGCGCTGATTCGCGACCAGGCACCGGAACTGCAGCGGCTCAGCGAGGATCGACGCGGGCGTTTCCTGCTTACGCTGTCGATCGGACAACAGCAGGTCCGCGAACTCGAGGAGTACGCGGTCGAGCAGAACCTCACCACGCTGCGCAACCGCGTCAACGAACTCGGTGTGGCCGAACCGCTGATCCAGAAGCAGGGGCGCAACCGCATCGTCGTCGAGTTGCCCGGCGTGCTGGATACCGCCGAAGCCAAGCGCATCCTCGGCAAGACGGCGAACCTGGAGTTCCGCCTGGAGGCGAGGCCCGATACCCCTGCCACCGAGCGCGAGCAGTTCGAGTTCCGGGCCGAGGCGGGGCCGGAGCGCAGTGCCTGGGTCGAGCGCGATCTGATCATCGGCGGTGATCGCGTGACCAGCGCCTCTTCAAGTTTCGATGAAAACGGGCGCCCGCAGGTGAACATCAGCCTCGACAGCCAGGGCGGCACGCTGATGAACCGCGCCACGCGCGACAACATCAAGCGACGCATGGCGGTGCTGTTCATCGAGCGCAAGTCGCGCACGGTCGGCTACGAGAAGGATGACGCCGGCAACGAGGTGCCGGTGCTGCAGCGTTACGACGAGAAGAAGATCATCAGTCTGGCGACGATCCAGTCGGCGCTTGGTACGCAGTTCCGTATCACGGGGCTCGACAGCCCGGCGGAATCGGCCGAACTGGCGTTGCTGCTGCGTGCCGGTGCACTGGCCGCACCGCTCGATTTCGTCGAGGAGCGCACGGTCGGACCATCGCTCGGTGCCGACAACATCGCGCTCGGTGTGCGTTCGCTGGCGATAGGTTCGGTGCTGGTGATCGTGTTCATGCTGGCCGTCTACCGTGTGTTCGGCATATTCGCGAACCTGGCGGTGACGTTCAACGTGATGCTGCTGCTGTCGGTGATGTCGATGCTGTCGGCGACGCTGACCCTGCCCGGCATGGCGGGCATCGTGCTTACCGTCGGCATGGCGGTCGACGCGAACGTGCTGATCAACTCGCGCATTCGCGAGGAGCTCGCAAACGGGATGCCACCACATTCGGCGATCGCGGCCGGCTACGATCGTGCCTGGCTGACCATCATGGACTCGAACATCACGACCTTGCTGGCGGGAGTGATTCTCTACGCGGTGGGCAGCGGTCCGGTGCGCGGTTTCGCGGTGGTGCTGTCGCTCGGCATCCTGACCTCGATGTTCACCTCGGTGATGGGTACTCGCGTGTTGGTGAATCTGGTCTACGGCGGCCGGCGTCCGTCCCGGCTCTCCATCTAGGTGCAGGAGCGATCGATGAAAGTGCATCAGTTCGCGATAGATTTCATACGCCTGCGTCCGGGGGCATTCGTGCTGTCCGGGTTGCTGATCCTGATCTCGCTGGTCGGGTTTGGCGTGCGCGGCCTGAACCTCGGGCTCGATTTCACCGGCGGCACTTTGCTGGAGGTGAGCTTCCCGGGCCCGGTGGCGCTCGATGAGGTGCGCAGCACGCTTGCCGAAACCGGATTTTCGCGTGCCTCGGTGGTTCACTACGGATCGGAACACGAAGTGTTGATCCGTCTGTCGAGTGCGGAAACTCCCGCCACCGTGCAGCGTATCGTCGCGGCGCTCTCGGCGCACGAGCATGGCGGCGTGACGCTGCGGCGAACCGAGCTGGCCGGGCCGCAGATGGGCGACGAGATGGCTGGCCAGGCCCTGCTGGCCGTGATGGCCTCGTTCCTGATGATAATGGTCTACGTCTCGACACGCTTCCAGTGGAAGCTGTCGGTGGGTGCGGTGGCGGCGCTGGTGCACGACGTCGTGATCACCATGGGTGCGTTTGCGGTGTTTGGCTGGGAGGTCGATCTCACGGTGCTGGCGGCCGTGCTCGCGCTGATCGGTTATTCGATCAACGACACCATCGTGGTGTACGACCGCATTCGCGAGAACGTGCGCAAGATGCGCCGTGCGGACATGTACACGCTGGCCAATACCTCGCTGAACCAGACGCTCGATCGTACCCTGATGACGTCCGGCGTCACCTTGCTGTCGGTACTCGCACTGCTGTTCTTCGGTGGCGAGACGCTGCGCGGTTTCGCAGCGGCGCTCACGATCGGTATCGTGATCGGGACCTATTCGTCGATTTTCATCGCGACCAGCCTCGCTCTCACCCTGGGCGTCGGGCGGGCGGATCTGTTGCCGCAATCGTCCGAGCAGGGCGAAGCGCAGGAAACGCCGTGAGCGTGCTGGAGTTCAGCCGTCGGCAGCGGTAGCCGCAGCGCGGGCCTCGCTGCCGAGCGCAGGCCGGATCACCTGCAGCATCGCTTTCAGGCACTTCGGGTTCGCCGCAACGATGCGCCCGCTGTCCATCCAGTCGTTGCCACCGTCGAAGTCACTGACCAGGCCGCCGGCTTCCTGCACCAGCAGGGCGCCGGCAGCGATGTCCCAGGGCTGCAATCCGATTTCCCAGAAACCGTCGAGACGTCCCGCCGCAACGTAGGCGAGGTCGAGCGTGGCAGCACCGGCACGGCGGATCCCGGCGCTGCGCGTGGTGAACTGCTCCAGCGTGCGCAGGTAGGCCGGGAGATATTCGATTGCAGGCTCGCGGAACGGGATTCCGGTGCCGAGTACGGCTTCCTTCAGCCCCGCGCGGGTGCTGACACGCATGCGCCGACCGTTCAGTTGGGCGCCTGCGCCGCGCGTGGCGGTGAATTCCTCGCGGCGGATCGGGTCGACGATCACGGCGTGTTCGAGACGGCCGTCGCGCGCGCACGCGATCGACACCGCGAAGTGCGGGATGCCCCGCACGAAGTTGGTCGTGCCGTCGAGCGGATCGATGATCCAGCGAAAGCCGCCGGAGCGCGTGTCATCGCCCGAAGGTCCGCTTTCTTCCGCGAGGATCTGGTGATCCGGGTAGGCCTTGCGCAACTGGAAGATGATTTCGCGCTCGGCAGCGCGGTCGATTTCGGTCACGAAATCGTTGCTCGCCTTGCGGCTCACCTCGATCAGGTCGATGCGGTCTGCAGCGCGCGCGATGATCTCACCGGCCTTGCGTGCCGCTGCGAGGGCGATGTTGACCATGGGATGCATCGACGGGAATCTCCTGCTGCGGGCGCCGCACGAAAGGCGCGCCAGTATACACAGCGGGTGTGCGAGGTGCTTTGCAGCGGTGATGCCGCCGCGCAAAATGCACGCTTTGCCAGGGAAGTGCACTGATCATGATGGTCGAGGTGGACGAGCAGGTGCTCGAACGACGTTTCGCGTCACTGCGCGTGGTGCTGGTGGGGACGCTGCATTCGGGCAACATCGGCTCTGCCGCGCGGGCGATGAAGAACATGGGGCTGTCACGGCTGTACCTCGTGGCACCGGCCGAGTTTCCGCATCGCGAAGCGACTTACCGGGCAGTGCAGGCCACCGATGTGCTGGAGTCGGCGGTGGTCACCACCACGCTTGCCGAAGCGGTGGCCGATTGCAGTCTGGTGATCGGTACCAGCGCGCGTGAGCGGCGCATCCAGTTGCCGCAGTTGGGACCACGGGAACTCGGCCCGCTCTGCCTGCTGGAGCACGGCGGTGAGGAGGTGGCGCTCGTGTTCGGACGCGAGGACTCCGGGCTGAGCAACGAGGAGCTGCGGCTGTGCCATTGGCACGTGCACGTGCCGACCAGCGCCAGTTACAGCTCGCTCAACCTGGCCGCTGCGGTACAGTTGCTGTGCTACGAACTGCGCATGTGCGCGCTCGAGACGAACGGCGTGCCGGCTCCTCCCGCGTGGGACGAACCGTTGGCCACGGTGGAAGGAATGGAACGCTTCTACGAGCACCTCGAGCGCACGCTGACCGATATCGGATTCCTGGATCCGGCTGCGCCGCGGCAGTTGATGGTACGCCTGCGGCGGTTGTTCAACCGGGTGCAACTCGACCAGATGGAGCTGAATATCCTGCGTGGCATGCTTACCGAAATCGGCAAGCTGAGTGGTGCGGCACGACGGGCTGGATCGCCTCATTAGTTGACTGTTGAAGTAGGAATAAGAATACTCGACGGCTCAGTATCGTGGGAGGAGACGGCCATGCGCTTGACGACCAAGGGACGTTATGCGGTGACGGCGATGCTCGACCTGGCGCTGCACGAGGGTACGGGGCCGGTGAGTCTGGCAGACATCGCCAGGCGTCAGGAAATCTCGCTTTCATATCTCGAGCAACTGTTTGCCCGGTTGCGCCGCGCCGGCCTGGTGAGCAGCGTGCGTGGCCCCGGTGGGGGCTATCGGCTTGGCCGGCTGCATTCGGAAATCGACGTGGCGCAGATCATCGACGCGGTCAACGAAGCCTACGATGCGGTGGGCTGCCAGGGTATCGAGAGCTGCGATCGCGGCCGGATGTGCCTGACGCAGACACTCTGGTACGACCTGAGCGGGCGCATCCATTCGTTCCTGAGCGCAATCACGCTGACGGATCTGGTGTCACGGGCCGATGTGCAGCGCGTATCGCAGCGCCAGGACCAGCGCGAGCTTGGGCCGCCCGGCAGCCATGCGATCGGGGACATTCCGGTCGCGGCGTTGTCCTGAACCGGAACCTGCGCATGCGAGCACCCGTCTACCTCGATTACCTCGCGACCACGCCGGTGGACCCGCGTGTTGCCGAACGCATGGCGCAATGCCTGACCATCGACGGTATCTTCGGCAACGCAGCATCGCGTACCCATGTTTACGGTTGGCGTGCCGAACAGGCGATCGAACAGGCCCGCTGCGAGGTTGCGGAGCTGGTCGGGGCCGATTCGCGCGAGATCGTCTGGACGTCGGGGGCGACCGAGGCCAATAACCTCGCACTGAAGGGGCTGGCGTGCCATGGTGGGCGCAAGGCAGGCCATATCGTCACCTCGGCGATCGAGCACGGCGCGGTGCTGGATGTCTGTCGTCACCTGGAGTCGCGCGGCTTCGCATTGAGCCTGGTGCAACCGGATCGTGGCGGCATCGTGCACCCCGAGGCACTGGCGTCGTTGCTGCGCGAGGACACGTTCCTGGTCAGTGTGATGCATGTAAACAACGAGCTGGGAACCATCAACGACATTGCCGCACTGGGCGCGTTGTGCCGGTCGCGCGGCATCGTGTTCCATGTGGATGCCGCGCAGTCGGTGGGCAAGCTGCCGATCGATCTCGGTAAGCTTCCGGTCGATCTGATGTCGCTGTCGGCACACAAGATGTACGGTCCCAAGGGTGCTGGTGCGCTGTATGTACGGCGGTTGCCGAGCCTGCGCCTCGAAGCACAGACGCACGGTGGCGGGCAGGAACGCGGCATGCGCTCCGGCACGCTGGCGACGCACCAGCTGGTCGGAATGGGCGAGGCGGCGCGCATAGCGCGCGCCGAGATGGGCGAGGATGCGGCGCGCATTGCCGGTCTGCGCGACGCCCTGTGGAGCGCACTTGCCGATCTCGATGGCATAGGGCAGAACGGCGATGTGCGGCGGCGCCTGCCCGGGGTGCTGAACCTGCATTTCGCCGGGATCGAGGGTGAGTCGATGATGAGCGCGATGAAGGACGTCGCGGTGTCGTCCGGTTCGGCCTGTGCGTCGGCGAACGTGGAGCCCTCGCGGGTGCTGCGGGCGATCGGGTTGGGCAATGAGCTTGCGTTGTCGTCGCTGCGCTTCAGCATGGGTCGCTTCACGAGCGTGGACGACATCGCCGTGGTCGCCGAAAGCGTGCGGCGAGCCTGCACGCGTCTGCAGGGCAGTGCCTTTCCCGAATCGGGACGCCTGGCCTGAACGGCTCGATTTCCGCCGTTTGTCACCTTACCGCCGGTCGACCTGCTGCGTATAATCCCGGTCCCTTTCCCGACGTCCGGCGGTTCGCACCGGGCGTTCCCGGTTCCATGGAGCACCCGAATGAGCATCGAGCGTACCCTTTCCATCATCAAGCCAGACGCAGTGGCGAAGAACGCCATCGGCGAGATCCTGTCGCGTTTCGAACGCAGCGGACTGCGTATCGTCGCGGCGAAGATGCTGCGCCTCAGCGAGGCCGGTGCGGGTGGTTTCTACGCCGAGCACAAGGGGCGGCCGTTCTATCCGGCACTGATCGGGTTCATGACCTCGGGTCCGGTACTGGTGCAGGTGCTGGAGGGCGAGAATGCGATTGCGCGCAACCGGGAACTGATGGGTGCGACCAATCCGAAGGAAGCGGCAGCCGGAACGATTCGTGCCGATTTCGCCTCCACGATCGACGCCAACGCGGTGCACGGTTCCGACTCGCCGGCTTCGGCAGCCCGCGAGATCGCGTATTTCTTCGCGGCCACCGAGCTCTGCGAGCGTTCCTGAGGATCGATCCGCACGCATGATGGAAAACGCCGCCCTGATCGCCAGCGACGCTGCACCGGCACGGGTCAACCTGCTGGGACTGCCACGCGCGCGGATGGAGGAGTTCATGGTCTCGCTCGGCGAGAAGCCGTGGCGCGCGCAACAGTTGTTCAAGTGGATCTACCACCAGGGCGTCGATGATTTCACGCACATGACCGATATCAGCCGTGCATTGCGCGAACGGCTCGCTGCCTGCGCCGAGGTGCGGGCACCACAGGTGGCCGAGGAGCATGTTTCGGCGGACGGCACACGCAAGTGGCTTATCCGCGTCGATGGCGGCGGTTCCGTCGAGACGGTGTTCATCCCCGAGCAGGGGCGTGGCACTCTGTGCGTATCCTCGCAGGTGGGTTGTGCGCTGGACTGCAGTTTCTGCTCCACCGGCAAGCAGGGGTTCCAGCGCGACCTCAGTGCGGCGGAGATCATCGGCCAGGTGTGGATCGCGGCCAGGACATTCGGTCTGCCGAAGCGTGGCGGGCAGCGCTGCATCACCAACGTGGTCCTGATGGGCATGGGCGAGCCCCTGCTGAACTTCGACAACGTCGTCGCGGCGATGGATCTGATGATGGATGACTTCGCGTACGGGATATCCAAGCGGCGGGTGACCCTGAGTACCGCCGGCGTGGTCCCTGCGCTGGATCGGCTGGCGTCGCTCAGTGAAGCGTCGCTGGCAATTTCGCTGCACGCACCGAACGATGCGTTGCGCGACCGCCTGGTGCCGGTGAATCGCCGCTATCCGATCCGCATGTTGCTCGATTCGGCACGCCGCTACATGGATGCACAACCCGATGCAAAGCGCGTCGTGACCGTCGAGTACACCCTGATCAAGGGCGTCAACGACAGTGTCGAGCTGGCTCGGGAGCTGGCCGAGTTGCTGCACGACTTTCCGTGCAAGATCAATCTGATTCCGTTCAATCCGTTCCCGCAGTCGGCCTATGAAAGGCCGAGCCGCAACGCGGTCAGCCGCTTCTGGAACGTGCTGAACGATGCCGGTCACCGCGTGACCGTGCGTACCACGCGCGGTGACGACATCGACGCTGCCTGTGGCCAGTTGGTCGGACGTGTGCGTGACCGCACAAAGCGCTCGGCACGCCACCGCGCCACGGTGCCAGCGAGTTCGTACGAGGTTCACGCATGATTGCTGCCGTATGGCGACGCTCGGGTATCTCGATGCTGCTTGCAGGGCTCGTGCTGCTCTGTGGGTGCGCGACGACCACGATCACCGGCTCCACGTTCAAGGCCGACAAGGAGGCGGAGATCCAGCGTCGTGTCGAAGCCGCGACGGCGTATCTCGAGAAGGGCAATACGGAACAGGCGATAGTGCACCTGCGGCGTGCGCTCGAACTCGACCCGCACTCGGCGCCGGTGCATGACACGCTGGCACAGGTGTTCTGGCGCACCGGTGAATACGAACTGGCTACCGAGCATTTCCGGCGCGCGATCGCGGCCGACCCGAAGTTCTCGCGCGCGCGCAACAATTACGCGGCATTTCTCTACGAGCGAGGCGACACGCGCGGTGCGATCCGCGAACTCGAGCACGTAGTGGCCGATACGCTCTACGAATCGCGTGCGACCGCGTTCGCGAACCTCGGCCGGGCCTACAACAAGGTCGGCGAAACGGCACGCGCGGAGGAAATGTTGCAGCGCGCACTCCGGATGGACGCTCGCCAGTGGCCGGCAATGCTGGAGCTGGCGCTCATCGAGCACGATCGCGGCAACGCTGCCACGGCGATGCGTTACTACGACCAGTTCCGTGCTGCGGCACCACGCCAGTCGCCACGCAGTCTGCTGCTCGGCATCCGCCTTGCACGCTCGACGGGCGATCGTGATGCCGAGGCGAGCTACGCGCTGCAGTTGCGCAACATGTATCCCGGGTCGGCGGAATACCGTGAATACACCAGCACGCTTTCCGGAAACTGATTTGTCATGACACGCGTGAGTGATTCCAGCACGGAAGGCGGGCCGGGCGAGCGACTGCGGGCCGCGCGCGAGGCTGCAGGCCTGAGTGTCAGCGAGGTTGCCGAGGAGCTGCAGCTGCTGCAGTCCTTCGTGCGCGCGCTCGAGCAGAACAGCCATGAACGCATCCGTGGCGATACCTTTGTGCGCGGCTACCTGCGCAACTACGCGCGGCTGCTCGGACTCGATCCGCAGGAGATCGTCGATGACTACCTGCAGGCGCGTGCGCACGCCGGTTCGGCTGCACGCCCCGGTGCCGCGAAGCGGCAGCGAGCGCGCGCTACCTCGGGTGCGGGGCGTATCGGCGTGGTGGTGGCGCTGCTCGCAGCGAGTGCACTCTACCTTTTTCACAATCGTGCTCCGTCCGCGGCAAGCCATGCCGTGGTCGATGCCGTGGTCACGGTCGAAACCGGTGCCGGTGCGCAGGTCGTGCCGCTGACGGTGCCGGAGCACGAGCCGCCAACGGATACCCGCTGAGATGTTGCATGCCTCCCCGATCGTCCGGCGGCGTTCGCGTCGCATCATGGTCGGCTCGGTGCCGGTTGGCGGCGATGCGCCGATTTCGGTGCAGAGCATGACGAATACCGAAACCTGCGATGTCGCGGCGACGGTGGCGCAGATCGGGACGCTGGTGGCGGCGGGAGCCGATATCGTGCGTGTATCGGTGCCGAGCATGGAGGCGGCAGCAGCCTTCGCGGCGATCCGCAGCCAGGTCGCCGTGCCGCTGGTCGCGGATATTCATTTCGATTACCGGATCGCACTCGCGGTGGCGAAGAACGGGGTCGATTGCCTGCGCATCAATCCGGGCAATATCGGCCGCGAGGATCGCGTGCGCGCAGTGATCGATGCCGCACGCGATCACGGCATTCCGATCCGCATCGGCGTCAATGCCGGTTCGCTGGAAAAGGAGCTGCAGCGCAAGTACCGGGAACCGTGCGCTGATGCGATGGTCGAGTCGGCGCTGCGGCACATCGATATCCTCGATCGCCACGACTTCCAGGACTTCAAGGTGAGCCTGAAGGCCTCTGACGTGTTCATGACCGTCGAGGCGTATCGCAAGATCGCCGGTCAGATCGAGCAGCCGCTGCACCTCGGGATCACCGAAGCCGGCGGCCTGCGCAGCGGCACGGTCAAGTCGGCGATCGGTCTCGGGATGCTGCTGATGGACGGCATCGGGGACACGATCCGCATCTCGCTGGCGGCTGACCCGGTCGAGGAGATCCGGGTCGGCTGGGACGTGCTGAAGAGCCTGCGTCTGCGCGCGAAAGGCATCAACTTCGTCGCCTGTCCGAGCTGTTCGCGGCAGAACTTCGACGTGATCGCGACCGTGAACGAACTCGAGCGGCGTCTCGAGGATGTACGCGAGCCGCTCGACGTGGCGATCATCGGCTGTTACGTGAACGGTCCCGGCGAGTCGCGTGCAGCGGACGTCGGCGTCACGGGAAGCGCACCGCACAGCCTGGTGTTCGTCGGTGGCGAGCCGCACCACAAGACCGATTCGACATCGCTGGTCGATGACATCGAGCGGACGATCCGCGCGGCACTCGCGGACAAGGCTGCGGCACCGGACGCCGGCGACGATGCGTTGATTGCCAAAGGTTGATGCAGGCTATACCGTGCGCATGTTTTTTTGTCCGGCGTCCCGCCCGTGGTGGCGGTTTGTCCGTCAGATTCGGAGACCAGAGCATTGCAGCAGTTGAGGGCCGTCCGCGGCATGCCCGACATCCTGCCCGCACAGAGTGCGCTGTGGCAGCACATCGAGCGTGAAGTTGCCGCGCTGCTGCATGCGTTTGCCTACCACGAGATCCGCCTGCCGCTGCTCGAGCCGACCGAACTGTTCGGCCGCTCGATCGGCGAGGTCACCGACATCGTCGAAAAAGAAATGTACACGTTCGCCGATCGCAACGGCGACAGCCTCACGTTGCGTCCAGAGGGCACGGCCGGCTGTGTGCGTGCGGTGCTGCAGAACGGGCTGCTGCAGACCTTGCCGCTGCGCCTGTGGTACACGGGTCCGATGTTCCGTCACGAGCGCCCGCAAATGGGGCGCCAGCGCCAGTTTCACCAGATCGGTGTCGAGACCTTCGGGCTGTCCGGGTCGGACATAGAAGCCGAACATCTGCTGCTGCTGAGCCGGTTGTGGCAACGCCTCGGCGTGGCACACCTGGTCCGGCTCGAGATCAATTCGCTTGGCAGCGCGCTGGCGCGTGCCGCCTACCGTGAGGCGCTGGTCGCGTATCTCGGTATGCACGTCGATGCGCTCGACGAAGACAGCCGCCGTCGCCTGGGAACGAATCCGCTGCGTATCCTCGACAGCAAGGATGTGGGTACGCGTGCGGTGCTGGCGGGGGCACCGTCCCTGGCCACGTACCTCGACGAGGAGTCGCGTGCGCACATGGAGGGGCTGTGCGAACTGCTCGACGCTGCGGGCGTGGCGTACCGGGTCAATCCGGCACTGGTGCGTGGGCTCGATTACTACGGCAAGACCGTCTACGAGTGGGTCACCGACAGCCTGGGTGCACAGGGCACGGTGTGCGCCGGTGGTCGCTACGACGCACTGGTTGCTCAACTCGGCGGTTCGGCAACGCCCGGGGTCGGCTTTGCGATGGGCGTCGAACGTCTGGTATTGCTGCTTGCTGCGGCCGGCGTGACGGTACAGGACCGTGCCAGGCCACACGTGTGCTGGGTGGTTGCAGACGATGCGGCCCGACGCTTTGCGTTCGTGGTCGCCGAGGGTCTGCGCGATCGGCTGCCATGGCTGCGCATGCAGATGCCGTGCGGTGAAGGCAGCCTGCGCAGCCAGATGAAGAAGGCGGACCGCAGTGGTGCGGAGTTGGCATTGATCGTCGGTGGTGACGAACTGACCGCAGCGCAGGTCAGCGTGCGTGCACTGCGCGAGGGTGGAGTGCCGCAGACGGGGGTCGAGGTCGGGCACCTGGCGACATTTCTGGCAGCACAGTTGAACGCGTCCGGGGTGGACGCAGCGCATTGAACGCGACGGGGAGAGTGTGTGGATCCTTACAGAACCGAAGAAGACCAGATCAGGGCGCTGAAGCAGTGGTGGGAGCATAACGGCACGTCGACCCTGGCCGGTATCGGCCTTGCGCTGGTGATCGTGTTTGGCTGGCAGTGGTGGCAGCAGCGTCATCAGTCCGGAGGGGAACAGGCCGCGATGCTGTACCAGCAGTTGCTGCAGGCAGTGGAGAACTCGGCCGAGGACGAGGTACAGCGTGCGAATGCCCGCCATCTGGGCGGTGAGTTGCTGAAGATCGCGGCGGCTTCGCGTCTTGGCGACCAGACACAACTGATGCTGGCGCGCATCGCGGTGGAAAAGGACGATCTCGCGGAGGCTGCACAACACCTGGAAGCGGTGCTCGATCGTAACCCCGATGTCGTACGTGGGGCACTCGCCACACGCATCTACGGATTGTTCGGGCGCGCACCCGATCCGGAACTCGGCGCACTGGCACGGGTGCGGCTGGCTCGCGTGCAGTTCGCTGCCGGCAGTGCGGACAAGGCGCTCGCCACGCTCGAGGCGGCCGGCACCGACGATTTCCTCTGGCAGCGACACGAATTGCGCGGCGACATCCTGCGCCAGCGCGGTGATCGTGCGGCTGCGCTGCAGGCGTACCAGGCAGCATCGGCAGCAGCGGATGTGCGTGTGCCGCCACTGTTGCAAATGAAGCTGCGCGAACTCGAACTCGAACCCGAACCCGCACCCGGTGAGGCAGTACAGACTGCAGCGCCCGTGACGACGGAAGCGGCCATCACCACCGAGACGGCACCTGAAGACAAGGGAGCGCACCCATGATGACCCGTATCGCGGCCGGCTCCGGCAGCATAGTCGCGCGCACCGCGCTGTTGTTCATGCTTGGCGGGTTGTTGCAAGCGTGTTCGGTCGTCGACTGGGTGAAGGGCATGGGCAGCGGCAGCAGCGAGGAAGAAAAGGAAGCACTGAAGCCGGCGCCTTTGGCGGATTTCTCGGCTGAAACCGAGCTGGACAAGGTATGGAGTGCCGGTGTCGGCGACGGTCAGGGCAAGGAGTACAACCGTCTGCAGGTGGCGCTGGACGGCACGACGATCTTTGCCGCGTCCGCCGATGGTACCGTTGCCGCATTCGATGCCGCGACCGGCAAGCGGCGCTGGAAGATCGACGTCGATGCCGGTCTGTCCGGTGGTGTCGGCGTGGGTGGTGATCTGGTGCTCGCAGGCGATACCGCAGGCAACGTGATCGCGCTCGAAAGCGCGAGCGGGCACGAGTTGTGGCGCACGCGTGTCAGCAGCGAAGTGCTGGCAGCACCGGCAGCGGACTGGGACGTGGTCGTGGTGCATACGCTCGACGGCAACATAAACGGATTCGACGCGCGCACCGGGGCGCGGCGCTGGACGCACGATACCAGCATGCCGTTGCTGACATTGCGCGGCACCTCGGCACCCGTGCTCGATGACGGCGTGGCCTACGTGGGACTCGCGAGCGGGCGCATCATCGCCATCAAGGCCGATGTCGGAACAGTGTTGTGGGAGGCGCGTGTCGCGACGCCGCAGGGACAGTCCGAAATCGAGCGTGCGATCGACATCGATGGACGGCTGGCGCTGGTCGGGAAGGGGATCTACGCCGTGACCTACCAGGGAAAGGTGGGTGGACTCGATACTGCAAACGGACGCCCGTTGTGGGCTCGCGACGCCTCCAGCTTCAGCGGCGTGGGTGCTGGTTTCGGCAACATCTACGTATCGGAAACCAGCGGCACCGTGAGTGCCTACGAAGTGGGTGGTGGTGCACTGCGCTGGCAGAACGACCAGTTTGCGCGCCGCTTGCCGGGTACCCCGGTGGCGGTTGGCAGCTACGTGGCCGTGGCCGATTTCGACGGCTACGTGCACCTGCTGTCGCAGGTCGACGGGCATGTCGCGGGACGCGTGCGCGCCGACTCCGCCGGCGTGCGTGCCGATATGGTGGCCGCTGGCGACATGCTGTATGTCTACGGCAACAGCGGCGACCTGACGGCGTTTCGCGTCGGTTCGCGCTGAGTCCACCCGCACATGGTTCCGGTGATTGCGCTGGTCGGGCGGCCGAACGTCGGCAAATCGACGCTGTTCAATCGTCTCACGCGCAGTCGCGATGCACTGGTCGCCGACATTCCCGGACTCACGCGCGATCGCCAGTACGGTGAGTTCCACGTCGACGGACGGCGTTTCATCGTCGTCGACACCGGTGGCTTGAGTGGACAGGAAGAGGGGATCGACAGCGAAATGGCACGCCAGTCGCTGGCGGCGATCGCGGAATGCGATCTTGCGCTGGTGCTGGTCGACGCACGCGCCGGCGTGACCCCGGCAGACCAGCGGATCCTCGCGTTGCTGCGAGCGAGCGGCAAGCCGTTCCTGTTGGTGGTGAACAAGATCGACGGCACCGACGAGCTGCTCGCGAGTGCCGAATTCCACGAGCTTGGCGCGCCGGAGCTGATCGCCGTCAGCGCAGCCCACGGACGCAACATGGGTCGGCTCGAGCGGGCATTGCTCGCGGCCATTCCACCGACCGAGGCGCCGGGAGAAGAGGCAGAGCCGGGGGCGGGCGCACGCGTGCGCGTCGCGGTGGTCGGACGACCGAATGTAGGCAAGTCCACGCTGGTCAATCGTATCCTCGGCGAGGAGCGCGTGGTGGTCTTTGATCAGCCGGGCACCACGCGCGACAGCGTCTACATCGATTTCGAGCGTGGCGATACACGCTACACCCTGATCGATACGGCGGGGTTGCGACGCCGGCGCAGCGTGCACGAAACGGTCGAGAAGTTTTCCATCGTGAAGACCCTGCAGGCGATCGCCGATGCCAACGTGGTGCTGGTGCTGATCGATGCGCAGGAAGGACTGGTCGAGCAGGACGTGCACCTGCTCGGGCACGTGATCGACAGTGGCCGCGCGCTGATCATCGTGTGCAACAAGTGGGATGGCCTGCCGGCGGATCGCAGGGCAGCGCTGAAGAACGAACTCGAACGACGGCTTGCGTTTGCAGACTTCGCCGAAGTGCATTTCATCTCGGCGCTGCACGGTTCGAACGTCGGGCAGCTCTATGCGGCGATCGACCGTGCGTGGGTCTCGGCACAGCGCAAGTTGCCAACCAACCGGCTGACGGCGATTCTCGAGTCTGCAGTGGCCGCGCATGCACCGCCGCTGGTGCACGGACGCCGGATCAAGTTGCGCATGGCGCATCCCGGTGGCAGCAATCCGCCGCTGATCGTGATCCACGGCAACCAGACAGCAGACGTTCCGGAACACTATCGCCGCTACCTCGAGAACGTCTATCGCCGCGAACTGGCGCTGGTTGGCACACCGTTGCGAATCGAGTTCGTCACCGGCACCAATCCGTTCGCCGGTCGACGCAACACGCTGACGCCACGCCAGGAATACAAGCGCAAGCGTCTCATGCAGCACGTCAGGAAGAGCCGGCGCTGAACCTGGCTGTGGGCCGCGACGGTGCGAGTGACAACGGTCTCTGACGGCTTTGTCATTTGCGACGGTTCTTCTGCGTCGCTTATGCTTCGGCGCAGAGCCATCCGTCCGGAGTCGTTCCATGCCCGCCAGGCATTTCAACATCGCCGACCTGTTCGAGATCGTCGCCGACGCCGTCCCCGGGCGCGAGGCGCTGGTATGTGGGGCTGCGCGCCTGAGTTACGCGGACCTCGACCGGCGTGCGAACCGGCTGGCGCATTATCTGGAGGCGCAGGGTATCGGTGCCGGTGACAAGGTGGGACTTTACCTGCACAACTGCAACGAATACCTGGAAGGCATGCTCGCCTGTTTCAAGATTTGTGCCGTGCCGGTGAACGTGAACTTCCGCTACGTCGACGAAGAACTCGTACACGTCTTCGGCAACTCGGACATGGTCGGCTGCATCCACCATCGCGAGTTCGTGCCGCATATCGCGGCGGTGCGTGGTGCCGTACCGCGCCTGCGCGTACTTGTCAGCGTCGACGACGATACCGGTTTCGACCCGGATTCCATCGGTGCGGCCTCCTACGAGAATGCCGTTGCGAGCGGGGCCGAGACACGGGGCTTCGCCGAACGTTCCGATGATGATCTGTTCCTGCTTTATACCGGCGGCACCACCGGCATGCCGAAGGGCGTGATGTGGCCACACAAGGCCGTGTTCTTCGCTGCGATGGGAGGCGGTGGCCACTTCCATCCCGCTGGCCCGATCACGGCACCCGCAGAGATCGCGGTGCGTGCGCAGGAAGGTTTCGTCGTGATCGGCCTGCCGCTCGCACCACTGATGCACGGTGCATGCTGGTGGTATGCGTGCATCCAGTTGCTGGCCGGCAGCAAGGTAGTGCTGAACCCCGCGCACTCGCTGATCGCCGAGGATGTGTGGGACCTGGTCGAACGTGAACGCGTGAACGCGATCTCCATCGTCGGTGACGCGATGGCAATCCCGTTGCTCGATGCGCTCGAACGCAACCCCGGGCGCTGGGATCTGGGCTGCATATTCAACGTGGGTTCCGGAGGCGCGGTATTCTCCGAGTCGAAGCAGGCGCGTTTCCGTGAGCATTTCCCGAACGTGCTGATCACGAATTCCTTTGGTTCTTCCGAGGGTGGCCAGATGGGCATGGACAACGGCCAGCGGCGCAGCGATGCCGAAAACGGGCTCGGCAACGTGAGTCGCACGCCGTACATGGACGTGATCGTCGAGGAGCAGCGTCGGCACGCACGCCCCGGAGAATCCGGAATCTTTGCGCGCAGCGGGCATATTCCGATCGGGTACTACAACGACGCGGAAAAAACCGCCAGGACCTTTGTCGAGGTCGAGGGCAGACGCTGGTTGCTCACCGGGGATGCCGCGCGCCTGGAGCCCGACGGCTCGATCACCGTTTTCGGTCGCGGGTCGAACTGCATCAACAGCGGGGGCGAGAAGATCTTCCCCGAGGAAGTCGAGCAGGCGCTGAAGAACCATCCCGACGTGTTCGACGCGCTGGTGGTTGGCACGCCGGACGAACGCTGGGGCCAGAAGGCCACCGCGGTGGTGTCGGTGCGCGATGGTCGCTGGCCGACGCTGGAGGAACTGCAGAACGCAGCGCGTGTGCATATCGCCGGTTACAAGTTGCCGCGCGACCTGCACATCATTGCCGAAATACCGCGCCAGCCGAGCGGCAAGCCGAACTATGTACGGGCGCGTGAGATCGCGCTTGCGGGAGCGCACCGCGCTCCCTGAGAAACCTGATCCTGCCATCGTCAGATCACCGATACGGGAAGTCCGCATGGAACAGCTCAGCATCAGCACTGGCAGTTGCATCGTCGAGCGCGACGCGCACACGCTGGTCGTCACACTGAATCGTCCGGAGGCGAAGAATGCCTTCAATCCGCCGATGCTGGTCGGCATGTATCGCGCATGGCGGCTGCTGGCGAGCGACGATACGCTGCACTCGGCAGTGCTGACGGCACGCGGCGATACCTTCTGTGCCGGCATGGACCTGAAGGCCGGACCCGAAGGCGGCGAGGATGCAGCCGAGATCCAGGCACTGATGCGGGAGATTCCGAACCTCCACTGGCAGGCGTTGCTGCGTGACGATCGCCCTGCCAAGCCGTTGCTGCTGGCGGTCGAGGGTTATGCGCTCGCCGGTGGTACCGAAATCCTGCAGGGCACGGACATTCGCGTGGCCGCCGAAGATGCGGTATTCGGCGTCACCGAGGTGGCGCGCGGCCTGTACCCGATGGCGGGCTCGACGATACGTCTGCGACGCCAGATTCCGTACTGCATCGCTGCCGAGATCCTGCTGACCGGTCGTCACGTGACGGCGCGCGAAGCGCTTGACTGGGGTTTGATCAACCGCATCGCCCCCAAGGGCAAGGCGCTCGAGGAAGCGCTGGCGATCGCAGCGCAGATCGCCGCAAACGGCCCGGTTGCCGTCAGGGCGGTCATGCAGTCGCTGCGCGAGCACGAAGAGTGTCTGCCTGAAGCGGAGGCGATGCAGCGTTCGGATGCGCTCGGCTGGCCGGTGTTCGCGACCGAGGATGCGCGTGAAGGCATGCGTGCATTCAAGGAGAGGCGTGCGGCGCAATTCAAGGGGCGCTGATGCCGCAAGACACGGAAATGGATCGATCGGGAAGAAATCGGAGCAAAGGTACATGACACAGATCGAAGTCGCTGGCTGCGTGGAAAGGTCGCTGGGTTTCGACGAGGCCGTGCGTGCACGACGCTCGGTACGTGGATTCCGCCCGGATCCGGTGCCGCAACCGTTGCTGGCGCATATCTTCGAACTCGCCAATCGCGCGCCGTCGAACTGCAATACGCAGCCGTGGTTCAGTGTGGTGTTCAGTGGTGCGGCCTGCGAGCGCCTGCGCCGCGCCTTCACGACCGGCTTTGCCAGCGGCAAGGTGTCGATGGATTTTCCGTACGCCGGCCAGTACCAGGGTGTGTACCAGGAGCGGCAGTACGATGCCGCGGCAAGGCTCTACACGGCGATGGGCATTGCGCGCAGCGACAAGGCCGCACGTGGATCTGCGTTCATGCGCAACTTCGTTTTCTACGATGCCCCGCACGTCGCATTCGTGTTCATCCCTGACTGGGCAGGACTGCGCGAGGCCGCAGACGCCGGCATGTATGCGCAGACGCTGATGCTGGGGCTGGCGGCACACGGGATCGGCAGTTGCCCGCAGACGGCGCTCAGTTTCCTCTGCGACGAGGTTCGCAGCGAGGCGGGAATCGATCCCTCGTGGAAGCTGTTGTTCGGCGTTTCATTCGGCTACGAAGACACGGCCGCACCGGCCAACGAGTGCCGGCTCGGGCGGGCCGCACTCGAGGACAGCGTGCGTTTCGTGAGCTGAGGAGAGCGTCGCAAGGCGCTGCAATTTTTCTGATTCCTTACCGCACGAACTTCAGCGTACGCATGCACACGATCGCGTAGAACAGCGGTACGAAGAAGATCGCGAATACCGTCGCTGCCAGCATGCCGCCGATCACTCCGGTGCCGATCGCGTTCTGTGCCCCCGAGCCGGCACCGGTGGCGATCGCGAGCGGCAGTACGCCGAACATGAAGGCGAGCGAGGTCATCAGGATCGGGCGCAGGCGGATGCGACAGGCCTCCAGCGTGGCTGTCAGCAGATCCACACCCTGTTGCTGGCGCTCGATCGCGAACTGCACGATCAGGATCGCGTTCTTTGCCGACAAGCCGATCGTGGTCAGCAGGCCGACCTGGAAGTAGACGTCGTTGTCGTGCCCCGTCAGGGTCGCGGCAAGCAGTGCTCCGACGACGCCGAGCGGGACCACCAGCATGACCGAGGCCGGAATCGACCAGCTTTCGTAGAGTGCCGCCAGGCAGAGAAATACCACCAGCAGCGACAGCGCGTAGAGTCGTGGCGCCTGCGCACCGGACTGCTGCTGCTGCAGCGACACACCGGTCCACTCGAAACCGATTCCCTCCGGCAGTTCTGCGATGAGTTTTGTGATTGCGTCCATCGCCTGGCCGGTGCTGACTCCGGGTGCCGCCTGCCCCTGGATTTCCACCGCGGGTACGCCGTTGTAGCGCGTCAGCCGTGGCGATCCGCTCGTCCAGTGCGCCGAAGCGAAGGCGCTGAACGGCACCATCTGCCCGCGCGCGTTGCGTGCATGCCACTTGCCGATATCCTCGGGTTGCATGCGCGCA
This sequence comes from Pseudomonadales bacterium, assembly GCA_024234165.1. NCBI lineage: Bacteria > Pseudomonadati > Pseudomonadota > Gammaproteobacteria > Pseudomonadales > Pseudomonadales bacterium. The sequence continues at coordinate 679,523 of JACKOP010000002.1, read as the reverse complement.
GCGATATCGCCCTGCACGTAGACCTTCTTTACGCGCCCACGGTCGATGAAGTCGTTGACGTAACGCCCGCCCCACGCCGTCGACAGCACGTCATTGACGTCCGCAATCGACAATCCCAGGGCACTGGCCTTCTGCTGGTCGATGTCGAGCTGCAACTGCGACGTGTCTTCGAGGCTGTTGGGGCGTACGCCGCGCAGCAATGGATCACGGGCTGCGGCGTCGAGCAGACGGTTGCGGGCGTCCATGAGCGCATCGTGTCCGAGCCCGACGCGGTCCTGCAGATACAGCACGAAACCGGTGGCTTCGCCGAGTTCGCGTATCGGTGGCGGCAGCATCGGCAGCGCGATCGCATCGGGCAAGGCGCCGAAGGCCTTGCGGGCTCGTTCGATCAGAGCCTGTGCGCTCTCGCCGGGCTTCTTGCGCTCGTCCCACGGCCGCATCTCGATGAATGCCTGTCCCGCGTTCTGCCCCGACCCTGCGTAGCTGAAGCCGGTCGCAGTGAAGACCATGGTAACCAGACCCGCTTCCTCCTCGCGGAAATAGCGCGCCACTTCGGCCATCGTATTCAAGGTCCGCTCCTGGCTTGCTCCGGGAGGGAGTTGCACGATCGTGAAGATGAAACCGCCGTCTTCCTCGGGCAGGAACGAGGTGGGCAGTCGGATGAACAACAGCGCCAATGCCAGCAGCAGTGCGCCGTAGATCAGCAGGTAGCGCAGGCTGCGACGCCATATGTGACTGATCGCAGCCTGGTAGCGCGCGGTGGCTGCGGCCAGGGCGCGATTGAAGAAAGCGAAGAATCCCGGCTCCCGCTCGTCGGGGCTGTGTTCGCGCAGCAGGGTTGCGCACAGCGCGGGCGTGAAGATCAGTGCGACCAGGACCGAGAGCGCCATTGCAGAGACGATCGTGATCGAGAACTGGCGGTAGATCAGTCCGGTCGAGCCGCCGAAAAATGCCATCGGAACGAATACCGCCGACAGTACCAGCGCGATCGCAATCAGTGCGTTGCCGATTTCCCCCATCGCCTTGCGCGTCGCTTCGCGTGGCGGCAGTCCTTCTTCCCGCATCACGCGCTCGACGTTCTCGACCACGACGATCGCATCGTCGACCAGCAAGCCGATAGCGAGGACCATCGCGAACATCGTCAGCGTGTTGATGCTGAAGCCGAACGCATTCAGCACGGCGAACGTTCCGAGCAGCACGACCGGGATCGCCAGCGTCGGGATCAGTGTCATGCGCAGCTTCTGCAGGAACAGCAGGATCACGAGGAACACCAGCACGATTGCCTCGGCCAGCGTGGTGACCACGCTTTCGATCGACTTCTGCACGAACGGTGTGGTGTCGTGCGGAACTGCATACTGCAGTCCCGGCGGGAAGAAGGCCTTGAGCTCGTCGAGCTGGGCACGCACGGCCTCGGCGGTCTCCAGCGCGTTCGCTCCGGTGCGCAGCATGATCCCCAGGCCGGCCGCAGGCTTGCCGTTGAAGCGTGAACGCACCGCGTAGCTCTCGCTGCCCATTTCGACGCGCGCCACATCGCGCAGTCGCACCGTCGAGCCATCGGACTCGACACGCAGCAGGATCGACGCGAACTGCTCTACCGTCTGCAGGCGTGACTGGGCGCTGACCGTTGCGGCAATGGATTGTCCTGCTGCCGCCGGCGTGCCGCCGATCTCGCCGGCCGAGATCTGTGCATTCTGCGCGAGCAGCGCTGCGCGCACGTCGGCGGGCGTCAGTGCAAAGCTGTAGAGCTTGTCCGGGTCGAGCCAGATGCGCATCGCCGCCTGTGCGCCGCCAAGCAGGCGGGTGTCGCCGACCCCGTCGATGCGGCTGATGCTGTCGACGATGTTCGACGCCATGTAGTCGGCGACATCGAGCTCGCTCATGCTGCCGTCGGCTGAGAAGAACGACGCAACCATCAGCAGCGTCGAGGTTGCCTTGGTGACGCGTATCCCCTGTTGCTGCACTTCCTGTGGCAGCTTCGGCATCGCGAGTTGCAGTTTGTTCTGTACCTGCACCTGGGCGATATCGGGGTTGGTGCCTGGTTCGAAAGTGATGTTGAGACCGACCTGGCCCGCGGAATCGCTGCTCGAACTCATGTAGAGCAGCCCGTCGAGCGCCTTCATGTTCTGTTCGATGACCTGCGTGACGGTATTTTCCAGCGTCGTGGCAGACGCTCCCGGATAGTTCGCGTAGATGCCGATCACCGGTGGTGCGATGTCCGGGTACTGCATCACGGGCAATTCGCGGATCGACAGTATTCCGGCGAGCATCACGATGATCGCGAGGACCCAGGCGAATATCGGGCGATCGATGAAGAAGCGTGACATCAGTGCGCTGCTCCGGTGGTGGCTGCGCTCGACGCTTCTGCACGCACGACGGCATTCACGCGCGAGCCGGCACGGATCTTCTGCAGGTTGTCCGCAATCACGCGCTCTCCGGGCTGCAATCCGGATTCGATCAGCCAGTTGCCATCGATACTGCGCCCGATGGTGACCGCGCGCACCGTGGCGGTCCTGTCGCTGCCGACCACGAATACCGATGCCGCACCGGTGTGGTCGCGCTGGACTACCGACTGTGGCAGCACGATCGCGTCATGGCGTTCACCCTCGGACAGCACGGCACGCACGTACATGCCGGGCAGCAGACGTTGTTCCGGGTTTGGGAACACCGCACGCAGCATGACGCTCGCGGTTCCGGGATCGATGGTCACATCGGTGAAGGCGAGCTTCCCCGGCAACTCGTAACGACTGCCGTCCTCGAGCAGCAGCGTGACCCGGGCAGAATCGTCCGTGGCGCGTTGCAGGCGGCCGCTGGCGAGCTGTTCGCGCAGTTGCAGCAGTTCCTGGCTGGAACGCGGGATGTCGACGAACATCGGGTCGAGCTGCTGCACCGTCGCCAGTGCCTGCGCCTGGCCCGCAGAGACCAGTGCACCGGCAGTCATCTCGGATCTGCCGATGCGCCCCGTGATTGGTGCTGCAATGCGCGTGCGACGCAGATCGATGCGCGCACCCTGCAGCTGGGCGCGCTGCTCGGCGACTGCCGCCCCGCTCTGGCGTTGTGCGGCTTCGGCGTCGTCGAGATCCTGACGGCTCACGAGCTGGCGGCCGGCGAGAGCCGCAAGGCGCTCGGCGCGCAGCTTCGCGGTCGTCGCAGCCGCCTCGGCGCGGATGAGCGCTGCCTCTGCGCTGGCCACGGCCGCTTCATAGCTGTCGGGATCGATCTGGTACAGCGGCTGGCCGGCTTTCACCGTAACGCCTTCCTCGAACAGGCGCTCGCGCACGATGCCGTTGATCTGCGGTCGTACTTCGGCAACCAGCGAGGCGATCGTGCGCCCCGGCAGCTCGGCCTGCAGCGTGAGTTCGCGTGTGGAGACGGTAATCGTGCCGACCTCGAGTGGTGGCATGGCCGGCTGAGTCGCCGGTCCCGGATCGCCGCAGCCGCCGAGCAGCCCCAGTGCGGCGATCAGCGAGCAGCGGACAAGACGGCGGGACGGGTACATCGCTAACTCCGGCAACAGGCAGGCAGGTCGATCGAGGACATGGAATGAACGTTCATTCTATTTTTACGTATACTGTGGGTCAATCACCGGGACCGGTATCAATGCCGCCCGGATACGTGGAGGAAGTGGTGGGAATGGTCGACGGAGACACGGAACGCGCGCGACTGCGGCGCGAGCAGGTGCTGGACGCGGCTGCCGCGTGCTTCAGGCGCCACGGTTTCCACGCGGCGAGCATGGCCGGGATCTCGCGCGAGGCGGGCATGAGTGTCGGACATATCTACCACTATTTCAGCGGCAAGGAGGCGATCATCGCCGCCATCGTCGAACGCGACCAGCAGGAGATCCTCGCGATTGACTCCGGCATCCGCAGCCATCCCGACCCGGCGCGTGCACTCGTCGATCATGCACCGCGCGGTCTGGACCGGGCGCTGGATGGAGGCGATGGCCCCTTGCTTCTCGAAATCCTGGCGGAGGCGGCGCGCAACCCGTCGATTGCTGCCAAGGTGCGTGAGGCCGATGCGGAAGTGCGGCGGCGCATCGGCGAGACACTGGTGGCGGCGACCAGCGGTCGCGGCGAATTGAGTGACCTCGACGGGCGTCTCGAAGTGCTCGGGGCATTGTTCGGAGGGCTGATGCTGCGGGCGGTGCGCAACCCGGGCCTGGATCGGGCGGCAACCGCGCGTGCGATGCAGCGCGTGATCCACGCCCTGCTGGAACCCTGAGTGCACGCGTGCTCAGCCCGGCGGCGGTTGGCCCGTCTCACTGCCGTTCGCGAGTGAGCCGAGCGAGGCGACCGAGCGGTGCAGGTGCTCGGTGAGGCGCATGACCGCCGGTCCGGGTGCTTCCGCTTCGGCGATCACCAGGTAGAGGTCGACGTGGCGCAGGGCGCCTGTCGCAAGCGGCAACGGCTTCAGTGTTCCGCTTGCGAGTTCGGCAGCGATGCTCGTCCGCGGCAGCCACGCAAAGCCGAGACCGCGACACAGCGCCCCGATCGAGGTGGACGGGTGTGAAACCGTGAGCCGGCGTTCGGCGCCCAGCCAGCCGGCGTCCTGGCGCAGGCTGATGCCGGAATCGCGCACTACGATCTGTTGATGCTGGCGCAGCTCGTGCAGTGTGAGTGCGGTTTCGAGCGCGTGCAGCGGGTGCCTCGGGTGTGCGACGGCAATGAAATCGAGCCGCAACAGTGCTTCACCGAGAAATCCCGGCGGAACCTGCGGTGTGATCACGAGGTCCGCGCGCCGCAGCAGCAAGGCTTCGCTGCTGCCCGAGAGCACCGTTTCCTGCAGTTCGACGCGGGTTTCCGGGTTTTCGTTGCCGAAGCCTTCGAGTGCGGCGAACAAGACGTTCTGCGGAAACATGACGTCCACGGCCAGCGTGATGCGTGCCTCCCAGCCGTGCGCGAGCGTGCCCGCCAGCCGTTGCAGCGCAGTCGCATCGGCCAGCAGCAGGCGCGCACGCCGCAGCAGCGTCTCTCCGGCTGGTGTCAGTACTGCGCGCCGCCCCTGCAGTTCGATCAGGCGTACGCCAAGCGCGCGCTGCAACTGCTTCACGCCGTGGCTGATGGTCGACTGGCTCTTGCACAGGTGTTCGGCCGCCTGTGCAAACCCACCCCGGTCGATGACTGCGGCGAGAAGCCGCCACTGTTCGAGAGTGTTCATATCTATCGAAGTCATCGATGCGATTGGTCGGATTTTCGCTATTTATAAACAAAAAAATCAATGTAGTCTGAGGCTCATATGCGGGGAGAACGAAGACATGGGCATTCGCGAAATCCGTGCCGTGCTGACAGCCCGGCCGACGCTGGACGGTGCCGGGGTGCATATCCGGCGTACGCTCGGAGTGCATCGCCATGATCTGGACCCGTTCCTGATGATCGACGAGATCCGTTCCGACGACGAGGCAGAGTTCATCGGCGGCTTTCCACCGCACCCGCATCGCGGTATCGAAACGCTGACACTGATGTTCAAGGGTGGATTCGAACATCGCGATCATCTGGGCAACCGGGCACAACTGCGCGATGGCGGTGCGCAGTGGATGTCGACCGGCCGTGGCGTGATCCACTCCGAAATGCCGCTGCGCTCGGATGACGGTCTGCACGGCTTCCAGATCTGGATCAACCTGCCGGCACGCGACAAGATGAAGGACCCCGAATACGCGCAGGCCGACGCCGCCGAGTTACCGTGGCAGGAGCTGAGCGATGGCGTGCGCGCGCGGGTATTTGCCGGCGCATGGGAGCTCGAGGGCCGGATCGTGCAAAGTCCGCTGCGGCGCCTCGCAGCGGCGGCGCGCGCGTGCTCGAACTCGTGCTGCCGTCGCAGCACGAATGCCGACTGCACACGGCAGCAGAGGATACGGCGCTGGTTTCCGTGATCGCGGACTCGCTGCGCGAGGGCGTCGAGGCAGGTCATACCGCGATCTTCGACGAGGGCGAGGAGCTTGCCGTGCGTGCCGGAGAGCGCGGTGTCCACGTGCTGGTGCTCGCGGGCACGCCGCTCGCCGAGCCGATCGCGCAACACGGGCCGTTCGTGATGAATACCGATGAACAGATCCGCGAGGCGATCGATGCGTATCGCAGTGGCACACTGCTCGGGGATTCAGGGCGCGGGCATGCTTTGGGCGCAGCTTCATGACATGCTTTGCAACGGAGGTGGCTGCAATGAACGAGGAGTGCGGGCATGCGATGGCGTAATACGGCGGACAGCTACGGGCTGGTGAACATCGTGCTGCACTGGGTGGTGGCGCTGGCGGCATTCGGCCTGTTCGGGCTTGGGTTGTGGATGGTCGATCTGGGCTACTACGATGCGTGGTATCAGCGTGCGCCGGCTCTGCACCAGAGCGTCGGGCTGACGCTGTTTGCGCTGTTGTTGCTGCGCGTCGTGTGGCGCCTGGGCGGTTCGATGCCGCGTGCGCTGCAGACGCATACCGCGCTGGAGCGGCGTGCGGCGGCGCTTGTGCACCTGTTGCTGTACCTGCTGCTGTTTGCACTGGTGGTATCGGGCTATCTGATCGCCACCGCCGATGGCCGACCGATCGCGGTATTCGGCCTGTTCGAGGTGCCGGCGCTGCCTGCCCTGATTGACGATCAGGAAGACGTGGCTGGAGAGGTGCATGCGTGGCTGGCCTGGGGCATGATCGCGTTGGCGTTGCTGCACGCGCTGGCCGCGTTGAAACACCATATCATCGACCGTGATGCCAGCCTGGTCCGCATGCTCGGCGGCACACGCAAGGTTTTCGATCCATCAACCAGGGAGACGTGAGCATGATGTTGCGCAAGACGATTGGTGCATTGGTTATCGGGCTGGCCGTATCGGCAGCCTCGGCAAGTGCGGCCGACTACGTGATCGACAAGGAAGGCCAGCACGCCTTCATCAATTTCCGGATCGGGCACCTGGGCTACAGCTGGGTATATGGCACCTTCCGGGATTTTGACGGCCGCTTCAGTTTCGACGCGGCACAGCCCGAGGCGAGCTCGGTGCAGGTGAAGATCCGCACCGCCAGCGTGGATACGAACCAGGCGATGCGTGACAAGCACCTGCGTGACAAGGATTTCCTGAACACCAGCAAGTATCCGGAAGCGCGCTTCGAGTCTACTGCCGTCAAGGCTACCGGTGCCGGGACTTTCGACATTACAGGCAACCTCACGCTCAATGGCGTCACGCGTCCGGTCACGATCGCTGCGAAGCTGATGGGCGAAGGTGCTGATCCATGGGGTGGTTACCGTGCCGGTTTCGAAGGTTCGACGAAGGTTCGCCTGAAGGACTTCGCGATGGCGATGGATCTTGGTCCCGCGTCGCAGGAGGCCGAACTGATCCTGTCGGTGGAGGGTGTTCGCCAGTAGGTGTGATCGCCGCCGGAGTATCGATGGTTGCACCGAGTCCGCGACGACACACCGGCGACGGGGTGTCGTCGTGGCACGATGTCGGTGGCTTCACGCTCGAACAGGAGAAATATGATGGGTAACGAGATCCATATCGACGATCTGGCCGAGCCGGTGTTGAACGCAGCGCAACGGCAGGCGCTGGCGTGGGCCGAGACGGTCGAGGTCGATTTCGACGAACGTTCGATCCTCGATGATGCGCACAGCCTGACGGGGTTGTCGGACTTCGGCGCCGACGATTTCCGGCTGCGGCTCGGCGTGCTGCGCGAAGAGTGGGACCGCGACCCGGAGGTGACTGCACTTGCACGCCTGACGTTGCGCCGTTATCTGGTACGTTACGCGGCGAACCGCCTGCTGATCCACGACACGCTGAAGCGCCATCCGGAAATTCTTGCAGAGCGCATCGAGCGTCCGTTGATCGTCGTCGGTCTGCCGCGCTCCGGTACCACGCACCTCGTGAATCTGCTGGCGCGGATGATCGTCTGCATTCCCTGCCGCTGTGGAATCGTACGAGCCGGTGCCATGCCCCGGCGAGGCGATGCTGCCGATGGAACCGATCCGCGTTACCGGCGATGCGCAGAGGCATGGGAGGGCATGCAGCGCACGACGCCGTTCCTGCCGCGATGCATCCGATGGAGCCAGACCATATTCACGAAGAACTCGAGCTGATGGGGCCGGATTTCGCGTCCTACAATTTCGAGTGGCTGGCGATGTCGCCGCGTTGGCGCGATCACTACTACGCCACCGACCAGACGCCGCACTATGAATACATGAAGAACGTGCTGAAGTTGCTGCAGTGGCGCAGGCGTCAGGCCGGGCAGGGCGACAAGCGCTGGGTGCTGAAGTGCCCGCAGCATCTGGAGCAGTTGCCGGTGCTGAACCGCGTATTCCCCGACGCCACCGTGATCGTGACGCACCGCGATCCGGTTGCGGTGATCCAGTCGACGGTCACGATGCAGGCGTACAGCCAGCGCATCAACCGTCGTCGGGTCGCGATGCGTGAACTGCTCGACTACTGGACCGACCGCATCGAGCATCTGCTGCGTGCATGCGTGCGCGACCGTGCACTGGTGCCCGCCGCGCGCAGCCTCGATTCACCGTTCCACGAGTTCATGGCCGACGAAATCGGCATGACGATCCGTGTCTACGAAAAGGCCGCACTGGAGCTCACGCCGACAGCGCGTGCGCACCTGGATCGCTACATCGCCGAGCACCCGCGTGGCAAGGAAGGCAAGGTCGTGTATCACTTCGCACGTGATTTCGGCGTCGAACCTGCTGCGTTGCGCGAGCGCTTCGCGTTCTATTTCGAGCGCTTTCCGGTGCGTGCCGAGGTGCGTTGACCCCGTTTCGCACAACTGCGTGCAAAGGGGGGGCTCAGGCGCCGCCGGACAGCCAGGGTACCCCGTTGATGTGGCTGCCACCGTCGACGAACAGGGTGTTGCCGGTCAGGTAGCGACAGTCGTCGCTGGCGAGAAACAGTGCGACGCTGCCGATGTCGGCTTCCGGATCCCCCATGCGGCCCATCGGGTTCAGCTTCAGGAGTTGGGCTGCGTTGTCCGGCTGTGCGCTCGCAAAGGCCTGGTATGCCTCGGTCGCGGCTGCCGGACAGATCACATTGCAGCAGATCTGGTGACGGGCCCACTCGCGTGCAGCCGTGCGCGTCAGTGCACGCAGCGCTTCCTTCGATGCGTTGTAATCCACCGTGTACGGATGCGCGTTGACCCCATTCAGCGAGGCGATGTTGATGATGCGGCCCCAGTTGCGTTCGCGCATCAGTGGAACACCGCCTGCATCGCCCACAGCGCCGCCATGTAGCCGACACGGAACGCGTGGTCGAAGTCGGCGTCGATCTTGGCGTCGACAGGTGCATAGGCCGCGCTGCCGCGACGACGTGACCATGCGTTGTTGACTGTGATGTCGGCGCTGCCGAATGCTTCGATCGTGGCGTGCACCATCCGCTCGACCTGTACCTTGTCGCACACATCCACCTGCAGCGCGAGTGCGCGCGTGCCGAAGTCGTGTTCGATGGCGGTTGCCGCTGCCTTCCCTGATTCTGCGTTGAATTCGGCGATCGTGACTGCAGCTCCCTCGGCTGCAAGGCGGCGCGCGATGCCCTTGCCGATGCCGGCGCCCGCACCGGTCACGATCGCGACCCGACCATCGAGCCTGCCCATGAGTTTCCCTCTGCCTAGCGGCCCATGAGATCAGTAGCCGGTGATGTGCTTCGCAGCCAGGTAGCCAAAGGTCATGGCAGGGCCAAGTGTCGATCCCGGTCCCGGATAGGTCGGCAGCACTGCAGCAGAACAGTTGCCGATCGCGTACAGACCATCGATCGCAGCTCCGTCTGCACGCAGTACCTGTGCATGAGCGTTGGTCGCCAGCCCGCCGCAGGTGCCGAAATCGCCCGGATCGATCTTCATCGCGTAATACGGCGGTTCATTGATGGGTGCCAGACACGGGTTCGGGCTCACGCGCGCATCGCCGTAGTAGCGGTCGTAGTCGGAGTCGCCGCGGCCGAAGTCGAGATCCTTGCCGTTGCGGGCGAATTCGTTCATGCGCCGGATCGTTTCTTCCAGGCCTGCCGGGTCGATGTCGGCCTGGCGAGCCAGCTCGGCAACGGTATCGGCCTTGTAGACGTAGCCCTCGTCGAACCAGCGCTTCGGCAGCGCCCAGTCCGGGCGCATCTGGCTGGTGTACAGCGGCCCGACGATGTAGGTGCGTCGGAAACGTGCATCGAAGATGTGGTAGCTCGGTACGCACGGATTTTCTTCCGAGTGCACCGCGTAGAGCTGCCGCTGGTAGTTCAGGTAGTTCTGCGATTCGTTCGTGAAGCGCTTGCCGGCCTGGTTGACCACGCACGATCCCGGGTAGGACTTTTCCATGATGCTCATGCGCGGAGCGGGTTCGCCCGGTACCGTGTTCGTCGAGCAGAACCAGGCGCAGTCCATCAGACGAAGCTGTGCGCCGTGCTTTTCACCGATGCGGATCGCGTCGCCGGTGTTCGATGGTGAGCCGCCGCTCCAGTGTTCGTCGGTGGGTTTCGGCAGATACTGCTCGCGCATCTGCTGGTTGTGTTCGAATCCGCCGGCAGCAAGGATCACCCCCTTGCGTGCATGGACCCGCAGCGACTTGCCGTCGCGCTCGACCGATACGCCGACGATGCGCCCGGCACCGTCTTCGATGAGATCGACCAGGCGCGTGTTCAGCCACAGCGGCATGGCGCGATCCATCATCGACAGGCGCAGTCGTGCCACACCGGCGCAGCCGCAGGCGATGCGCCGTGAACGACCCCATTTCAGCATCCACGGCAGGTCGATCACCGATTTCAGTATCAGCATCATGGCGCGCTTCCACCACCCGGGCAGCTGTGCGGTGAAATCGTGCGCCTCGGTCTGCGTGATCGCGAACCTGCCGAACATCCACATCATGTGATGGGTGTCGAGCAGATGTTCCGCTTCGTCGCCGAGGTCCGATTTCATCAACGGCTCCGGCTCCAGTGAGCGGTTGCCGGTACGCGCGCCGGGCAGCGTCGTGTAATAGTCGGGGTACTGCGGCAGGTTGATGTAGCGCATGCGCGTGCGCTCGTGCATGAAGTCGATCATGCGCGGGCCGTTTTCCACATAGGTGCGCAGCATCGAGCGCGGTGTCAATTCCTCAGGGACGGTCGCGTCGAGATAGGCCAGCGCATCCTCGATCGAGTCGTCGGCGCCGCTTTCCTGTGCATAGCGGTTGCAGGGGATCCACAGCCCGCCACCGGAGATCGAACTGCCGCCGCCGTACTTGTCGCTCTTCTCGATCAGGAGTACGTCGCCCGCACCCATGTCGTGCGCGCACAGTGCCGCGGTCATCCCGCCATTGCCCGAACCGACGACCAGTACGTCGACCTCGTGATCCCAGTTACCGCCTGCCGCCATGAGGATATCGCTCCTGTGTCCGTTGGATCGGGGGCGCATTGCCGTGAAACGGAGGCGACCGAAACGCCTAGCCGATGAGTTCGATCGCCACCGCCGTTGCCTCGCCGCCACCGATACAGAGGCTGGCCACCGCGCCGCTTGCCGTAGCGAGCCAGTGCATGCATCAGGCTGACGATGATGCGGCTGCCACTGGAACCAATCGGGTGACCCATGGCGCAGGCCCGCCGTGCACGTTGACTCCTGTCTGCGTCGAGTCCGAGTTCGCGTATCGCGAGCATCGTGACCATCGCGAACGCCTCGTTGATCTCGAACAGGTCCACCTCGTCCTTGCTCCAGCCGGCCTTTGGCAGCAGCTTCGCGATCGCCAGTGGGTGCGGTGGTGAACAGGGCAGGTTCGTGCGAGTGACGGGTGTGAGCGACGATCCGCGCCAGCGGCTTCAATCGCCACGACGCGTCGCTTCGGCGGCGGTGGTCAGCACCAGTGCCGACGCTCCGTCGGAAATGGAGCCTGAGTTTGCTGCCGTGATCGTACCGTCGCGCGCGAATGCAGCACGCAGTTGCAGGATTTTCTCCAGTTCGCGGTCAGAGCTGTTCGTCGGTGTCGACGATCGCTTCTCTTGCGACCCTTGACCGTCACCGGCAGATCTCGGCTGCAAGGCACCGGACTCGATCGCGCTGCGTGCGAGGGTCAGGCGAGCGTACCGCGAAGGCGTCCATCCCTCGCGCGTAAGTCCATGTTCGTTCGCCGTTTCCTGTGCGAACGAACCCATCGCACGCCCGGTATACGCGTTCCTGAGACCGTCGTGGAACATATGATCCTTCAGCTCGGCATGTCCGAGGCGGATCCCCGGCGTGCGCCGAGCAGCATATGCGGTGCGTTGCTCATGCTTTCCATACCGCCTGCGACCATGACGCTGCAGGTGCCGGCGCGCAACTGGTCATGCGCAAAGATCACCGCCTGCATGCCCGAGCCGCACAGCTTGTTGACCGTGGTGCAGCCGACGCTCGCCGGAACGCCCGCGCCGAGTGCGGCCTGGCGGGCCGGACCACGACGCAGCCCTGCCGGCAGCACGCAGCCCATGATCACTTCGTCGATGTCGCCGGGAGCGAATCCTGCTGGGGCTATCGCTGCGCGTATCGCCTCGGTGCCGAGCTGCACCGCGCCTCACGCCTGCGAGTGCGCCGTTCGGCCTGCCATCGCGGTGCGTGCCGCACCCGTGATGACTACTCGTATTGTCGTTCATGGTCTTGTTCTCCTGAGTGCTGGATGGCGGCGCGGCTCGCTTCGTGCGGCGTTGATGGGGCGCATTTGGCCATATCCCGTGATCGCTCACAGGACGCTGCGGGATGTCGCGCAGGTCCCGCTGTCGTCGAGCCGTTTGCGATACCGCTTCAGGTCCCGCGTTGCGCTTCCGCCTGGAACAGCTGCCACGGGTGCGTGTCCGGTACTGCTGCGGCGTGCTGCCGGTGGCTGCAGTGAAGCTGCGACTGAAGTACGCCGCGTCAGGGTAACCAACGGTGCGCGATCTCCCCGATCGCGAGGTTGCTCTGGCGCAGCAGGTCACGGGCAAGGTTCAGCCTCGCCTGGCGCATGAACGCGAGCGGGTCGTTCTGTCGCGACGCGGAATCGCCGGTTGAAGGTGCGTGTGGCGAGCCCGCAGCGTGCGGCGAGCTCCGGCACTGCAGCGCTGCCGGGGTTAACCGAGCATCCAGTCCTGTGCCATGCGGATCGTTTCATCCGGATGCGCACCAGCACCTGGCGACCGAAACCCGATGGCGCGAAGCGGGCGGCGTATTTCCGGCGAGAACTGGCCCTCGACTGGCGTGCAGCCGCAGCGCCGAAGAACTCGCTGACGAAATGCAGGGTCAGGTCGGCTGCCGAGTTGACTTGCTGCACAGTAGAACGCGCCTGCACGCGTCACGAGCTGGCGTCGCTGCAACAGCACGCGCGGGTGGCGACGCAAATCGCGAAGAAGGACCAGTGTGGTCGCTTCGCAGCCATCGAAGGCCCTGCAGGGAAAGCACTGCCGGTGCCCACGCTGCAGATCCGCGCACCGGTACGGGCGACGCGGCGCAGCCAGCCCGCAACAGCGGTATGGCGAGCAACGGTGGCAGCGGGTTGCGCCACAGGAAGGCATCAGCACCAGGTCCGCGCCTGTCACCGCCTCGAGCGGACAGTCGGGCTGCACGCGGATTCCACCCGATAGTGTGGCTGTATTGCAGTCGGTACCGGCCATGCATACGGCCAGCACCGACAGGCTGCGCATGTGAGCCACGGCGTGCTGCGCTCCTGCGCGCAGCATCTCCAGCGGCAGCGCCAGACTCGAGGCCAAGCGCCTTCGATTGTCAGTGCGACGACCTGGGGCATCGTGGTTTGGAAAATTCCCGGAATATATGGCCGAAAAAATAACGTAACGTGGCTGAAAAATGCAAGTGTGCCTGACGGTGGATCAATAGACTGGAGGCGTTGCGTTCCAGTGCGCTGGGTGCCTCCCTGCCATTCGCTGCCGAGGTAGAGAACCCCATGTCGAGGGCTCCCGTGATCCACAGGTTTCGGCGGTGTTTCGCCGGCCGGTCGCAGTTCGGCACACCATGGTTTTCGCCGTCTCGTGATCGACGCGCTGCCGGCAGCGCAGGCCGATGCGACCTGGCGCAGCCTTGGCCGCCCTGATGGGGGTTGCCGATCCGCACAGCGAGGCGGCACGAGCGCAGATGCGCAGGCACACGCTGGTGCGTCGTATCGAGGCCGAACATTTCGACAGCGAACGTATCGTGTGGAACCGGCGCATGCAGTGGACGCCGCCAGCGGAAGGGATGCGTTTCCGGATCCCCGCAGCCCAACTTCCCGATCCCTTGCCTGCGCACTGGAACGTGCTCGGTGACGAGGGGCGCAGCGTCGAAGTCCTGGTCACGGAGGGGTTCGAACTGTTGTTGCCGGCGGAACGTCGCTCCGAGGTCAATGCGGCCGGGCAATTGCCCACCGGCTTCGATCCGCGCGCGCTCTACCCTGCGCGCAGTCATCCGCGCGGCCTGCAGATGACCGTCTTCGGCGCCTCCGATGCGTTGCAGTCGCTCGGTATCGACTGGGCTCTGGTGCGTGAACGGGTGCCTCCGGAGCAGATCAGCGTCTACGCCGGCAGCGGCATGAGCCAGCTCGATGGGCACGGCAACGGCGGCATGATGGCGTCGCGGGCGATGGGCCGGCGCGTGACGTCGAAACAGTGCCCGTTCGGCTTTGCCGAAATGCCGGCCGATTTCATCAATGCGTACATCCTCGGCAGCCTCGGCAACACCGGAACCAGCATGGGTGCGTGCGCATCCTTCCTTTACAACCTGGGCCATGCGGTGAGCGACATCCGTTCGGGTCGTGCCAGGGTGGTGATCGTGGGTAATGCCGAGGCGCCGATCACTCCGGAGGTGATCGAGGGTTACGCGGCGATGGGTGCGCTCGCCACCGACGAGGACTTGTGTGCGCTCGATGGGCTGCCTGCCGGTGTGGCGCCGGATTACACCAGGGCGTGCCGGCCGTTCGCGGCAAACTGCGGCTTCACGATCGCCGAGTCGGCCCAGTTCGTGGTGCTGATGGACGACGAGCTTGCGCTCGAGCTCGGTGCGAGCGTCCACGCGGCGGTAGCCGATGTGTTCGTGAACGCGGATGGCTACAAGAAGTCCATTTCCTCACCGGGCGTCGGCAACTATCTGACGATGGCGCGCGCGGCCGCGCTGGCGCGCACCATTGTCGGCGAGGAGGCACTGCGCAGGCGATCCTTCGTGCAGGCACACGGCACGGGTACACCGCAGAATCGTGTCACCGAGTCGCACATCCTCGATGAAACCGCTCGCGTGTTCGGCATTCGCGACTGGCCGGTCTGCGCGCTGAAGGCGTATCTGGGTCATTCGATCGGAGCGGCAGCAGGAGACCAGCTGGTGATGACGCTGGGGTCCTGGGCGTACGGGCTGCTACCGGGAATACTCACCGCCGATCGCACGGCGGACGATGTGCATTGCGAACGGCTGGCGATCCTGCGTCGGCACGAGGCGCGTGCGGCCCGGGAGCTCGACGTGGCGCTGATCAACGCCAAGGGTTTCGGGGGCAACAACGCCAGCGCGACCGTGCTGGCACCGCACATCGCCGCGCGCATGCTCGCCAAGCGTCACGGGCGCGAGCGCTGGCTGCAATGGCAGCGACTGAACGAGTCGGTGCTCGAACGCAGCCGTGACCACGACGAGCGTGCGAGCCGAGGCGAGGCGCCGCCGATCTACCACTTCGACCACGGTGTGCTGCACGGTGATGACCTGGCCTGGGAGTCGGGAGGTCTGCGCGTACCGGGCTATGCGCTGGCGGTGGATCTGGACATGCCGTCCCCGTATCCGGACATGCACGAGGGCTGAGTCATGGACGCACTGGATGCGCTGCTGAACCGTGTTTCCTGTCAGCGTCTGATCGATCCGTCACCGCAGGGTGCCGAGCGTGAACAGATCTTTGGTGCTGCACTGCGTGCGCCGGACCACGGGCATCTGCGACCGTGGCGATTCCTGGTCGTCGAAGGTGATGCACGTCACCGGCTCGGCGCGGCACTGGTGGCAGCGCTGCGCGCTGCGCGCCCGCAGGCGGACGCGCAGGTGCTGGAGAAACTGGCTGCGGCGCCACTGCGCGCTCCGCTGGTGATCGTGCTGGTTGCGCGCACGGTCGAGCACCCGAAGGTGCCTCGAATCGAGCAGATGCTGTCGCTTGCCTGTGCCGTGCAGAACATGCAGCTTGCGGCATACGCGCTGGGGTTTGGCAGCATCTGGCGCACCGGGGACGTGACTTACGTCGATCCGCTGGCCACACACCTCGGGCTGGAGGCGGGCGATCGGGTCGCCGGATTCCTGTATCTGGGAACCCCGCAAGTGCCGCCGCGCGAGCCGGTCGCGCTCGATCCGGCAGAGTTTTTCGTGCACTGGCGGGCGACAGGGTCTTGAGCACCGATCTTCCGGAGCGCGGGACGCTCCCGGCGGAACTCGTTCTCTACCACACGGCGGGATGCCATCTCTGCGAGCTGGCCGATGCACTGATTGCGCCACTGGTGCTGGCCGCCGGGATGCGCCTCGCTCGCGTCGATATTGCCGACAGCGAGTATCTGCTGGAGCGTTACGGAATACGGATCCCGGTGCTGCGCAGCAGCGGTGAACACGCAGCCGAGATCGGCTGGCCGTTCGACGCTGCGGCGGTGCTGCAACTGCTCGAGGCGCTCAGCCGAACATCTTCGAACCGTCGCGACCAAGCGCCTCGCTGACCCAGCGCAGGCTCTCGAGATAGGCTTCCTCGGCGAGCTGCTGGTTCACGCCCAGCGCGGCGAGTTGTGGCCATGGCACCTGCATCCACGCAGCCGTCTCGAACGCGAGCACGGTCGTGAGGATCAGGCCCAGCGTGCCGCAGCGTGCCAGCAGGGCGTCGTTGAGCTCCACGCTGAGTCCCATCGTCGTGATGATGCTGTCGAGCGTTTCGTCCAGGAACGCGTCCAGCGTGGACAATATGCCCAGCGTGAAACAGCGCCCTGACATGGATCGGTCGATCTGGCTGCCGAGCAGTTCGCAGAAGCGGGCGCGGTTCATTGCAATGCGCGTGAGTTCGCTCGGCTTGCCGTCGAGGCGCGACAGGACCAGCAGATGACACCAGCCGCGCACGCGATCCACGCCCAGCGTGAAGATCGCATCGCGCAGCGATTCGACTGCCACGGCGCGGCGATGGATCGGCGAGTTGACCAGCTTGATCAGGTTGAAGCTGAGTACGGGGTCGGTCTGGATCGTTGCAGCGAGTTCTCCGACGCTGATATCGGGCTGTGCGATGCGTGCCATCAGCGTGATCACGGCGGCTCGTGCGGGTGTCATGCGCTTCCCGTGCAGGAGTTGCGGACGCGCGAGGAAGAAGCCCTGGAAGTAGCTGAACCCCAGATCGACGCAGTGGTTGAACATCTCCCACGATTCGATCTTCTCCGCCAGCAGTCGCAGCGGGTAGTTGCGCAACTGGCGAACCTCCGCACGCAGCTTGACATCACCGAGTTCCAGCACGTCGAGCTTCACGATGTCGGCCAGCTCCACCAGCGGCGTCAGGCTCGGGTGATGCTGGAAATCGTCGAGCGCAATGCGGTAGCCGCGCTCGCGCAGACGCCGTACGCCCTGCAGCAGTTCGGTAGTCACGCTGACATCCTCGAGCACTTCGACGACCAGATGCCGTGGATCTACCGGGGGCGGGTTGACGATCAGGTGGCCGGTGAAATTGATGAATACCGGTTTGCCGTCGGTGATTTCCAGGATGCTTTCGCCACCGAAAGTGGTCAGTAGTACGCGAGAGGATGCTTCGTCACCGTCCTCGACGGCGGCTGCATCCGGTGAGGTGGAGCGGTACAGCAATTCGAAGGCAACCACTTCCAGCGAGGCGTCGTAGATTGGCTGCCTGGCAAGCAGGATTGGCTTGGCCTCCATGAAGGGTGGTCTCCACGACTGTGGTCCGTAGGTGATGCGTGATTGTAGCCTTCGCGTTGCGCCTTATCACGATGCTTCACGTACGATTTCCATGCACGAAGTCATGCTGCGCGTGCCGGTTTGGCGCACGCTCAGTGCCGGACGCCGGCGTAGGGGTTGTGGATCACTCGCTCGTGCGCCTGTACCAGCGGTATCTGGCGATTTTCGAGGTACGCGTAGATCACGGCGAAGCTCAGCACGTTCTGTACGTACTGGCGCGTTTCCCGAAACGGAATGGTTTCGACGAAGCGATCGTATTCGACGTCGGCGGGGTGGCGCTGCAGCCATTGCCCGATCCGCCCCGGGCCGGCGTTGTACGCGGCTGCAGCGAGGACCCGGTTCTGTCCGAAGCGGTCGAGCATCATGCGCATATAGCTGCTGCCGATCAGCACATTGCGTGCCGGGTCGAGCAGATCGCTGCTGCCCCGATAGGGAATGCCCGCCTGCCGTGCCGTCAGTTGCGCGGTTGCAGGCATCACCTGCATCAGGCCGAGCGCCCCCGCCGGCGAGCGTACACCGGGGTCGAGGGCACTCTCCTGGCGTGCGATCGCATAAAGCCAGCTTGCGTCGACCTTTTCGCGCCGCGCCGCAGCGTCGAAATCGCTGCGGTGCACGATCGGAAAGCGCAGGTCGAGCGCGTTCCATTCCTGTGCTGCTGCCAGCGTCATGATGGCGAGCTGATGCCAGCCCCACTGCGCAGCCAGGTGCGCCGCGGCAACCTGCTGCCGGGCGTCGAGCCGGCGCGTGGTGTGCAGCCATTCACGGCGTGATTCCAGTCCGGCGCCGATGTACGAGAGTTCCCGTGCGCGCATGATGCCAGGAAGCGCGCGCACGGCGTCGAGCAGGGTCTGATCGGTGGCGTCTCTGCGGTGCTGCATCGCGTAGGGGCGACCGAGGTGATCGGCGGCGAGAAAGCCGTACCAGCTGCGGGTCTGTGCCAGCGCCGGCCACGCGGCCTGTGCTGTCTGCACGCCGCGTGCACTGCCTGCGCGGGCTGCCCAGTACCGCCAGCGCTCCGTCGTCGCGAGCGTGGCCGGCAGCAGATCGAGAGCGCCCAGTACCGAATCCCAGCCATCGCTGCGCAGCGCGTAGCGCACCGCATCCTCGCTCAGCCGCTCGCTGCGGGCAGCGGCGTCCAGTCCCATGATCCAGTGCAGTGCCTCGGTCCCGGAGATTGCCGCCAGTGCGTTGGCGACCCGGCTCGCAGCGCCCTGCAACTGCGTGGCGTCGACGCCGTCGGTGCGCAGCACCTGTTGCAGGGTGCTGCGTGCCGTGCGTACGTCGCGCGATGCGAGACGTGTCAGTGCGAAATCGAGTATCTGCGCATGGCGTGTCTCGCGTGGGCGCCAGCGTCGCGCATCGGTGGCAAGCGCAGGGTTGTCTGCAGCTTGCAGGAAAAGCTCTGCGTCTGCGCGGGCAGACGGCGGCAGAAAACGCTGCAGGTAGCGTGCAAGCGGGATCTGTCCGGCTGCCATTGCTGCCTCGAAGCGCTGCCACGCCAGTTCCGGCTGCGGGTTGCCCCGCTGCATCCACGCGGCAAAGACGGGATCGCAGTTGGCCGGCAGTGATCGTGGGGCTACCCACAAGGCGGCGGCAGCCTGGTCGGCTGCAGCGCTGTTCCCGGTCCGCAGCAGCGCCAGTGCGTGGTTGCAGCGCCGCGGCAGATCGGCACTGCCGGCGTCGTAATGACGCAGGAATCCGTTCCAGTCGCCGCGCCTCTCCAGCGCACTCAACCAGGCGTCGCGCAGGCGCAGCGCAGGCAGTTCGCCGGCGTATCGTTGCAGGAATGCTTCGACTTCGGTGGTGGGCGATGAGGCAATGCGCCGGCGCAGATCCTCGAGTTCGAGGTACGGGTAAAGCGGGTAATCGAGCAGGTCGGGGCGTGCGCGCAGGAACGGCTGACGATTGCCCGCACGCAGCGCCGCCAGCGAGTCGCGATACAGGACGCGCTGGCGCTCGAGCGAAGTCTCCCCGGCGGCGCTTGCACGCCACGTCGACGCGAGCAACAGACCGGCGAGAAGCCAGCTGATGAGCCGTATCGCGCGAACTGCCACTGCGCGCGATCGATGCTGCAAGGTCAGCGCCCGGTCGGCTTCACACGCACCGCGAGCACGTCGCACTTCGCACCATGCAGCACGCCGTTGGCGGTCGAACCCATCAGCAGCGCGAGGCCGCGACGACCGTGGCTGCCGACCACGATCAGGTCGACTCCGGCTTCTTCCGCGATGTGATGGATTTCGGTTTCTGCGCGCCCGACCACCAGGTGACGGTTGCGTTCCGGGATGTTCAGCGGGTCACAGATCTGGGCGAGATGCACGCGGGCCTGCTTGTGGATCTCTTCCTGGATTCCGGAGAAGTCCATCGGAATATCACCGCCGTAGGCAAAACTGAGCGGTTCGATGACATGCACCACGCTGAGCTCGCAGCCGAAGGCATCACGCATCGCCACCGCACGTGCGACGACCTGGTGTGATTCACTGCTGAGATCCAGCCCCAGAAGAAGGTGTCGGTACGCGCCCATCGCTCGTTCATCCTCCGGTATTGGTCGGGTCAGGACAGCCTGATTTACCATAGCCCAAAATTTGCCGGCGCCGCAAATGGCGTCGACGCCGTTGCACAGGGTGTATGCATGTGAAGCTTTTCGTGCCGATCCTCGTCCTGACCCTGCTGGTCGCAATCGCACCGGTGGTTGCGATGCGCCCATCGCCAAGACAGGCGCAACTGGCGCGATTGCGCGCGCGTGCGACGGCGCTGGGCTTGCGGGTGCAGGTGGATGCAGCCGGCGCGCGCGCGGGTCATGCGGACTATGTGTTGCCGTGGCGCCTCGACGAGGCGCGTGAAGTGCGCATGCGAAGCTTCGTGCTGGAGCGAGCGGCAGGCGCCGGGTGGCACGGGGGGGCCGTGGATTGCCGTGTGCAGGAGCTCGCAAGGCACCTGCCGCACGATTTGCCGGCAGGTGCCTTCGCCTTGCGCAGCGGGGCGGATGGACTGCTCGTTCGCTGGGACGAAAAGGGCTGCGAGGCCGACGTCGAGCGTATCGGGACCGCGTTGCGAGGGCTGCGCGAGGCGCTTGGCACGCAGGGCTGAAGCCTGAGCGCCCCGGCGTGGTGGTGCTTGACCCTGCCGGGGGGCAGCCCGTATATATGGCGCCTCGTTCGATACCCCCCTCTATCAGATACCCTGGAAATCCGACACGATCATGGGCAAGGCGCTGGTCATCGTGGAGTCGCCTGCGAAGGCGAAGACCATCAACAAGTACCTGGGACGCGACTTCGTCGTGAAGTCGAGCATCGGGCATATCCGCGACTTGCCGGTCAGCGGTTCCGCGTCTGCTGCCGACGCCGCGCAGCGTGCGCGCAGCGCCGCGGCCACGCGCAAGATGTCCGAGAAGGAAAAGCTGCAGCACCGCGCAGACAAGGCGCGTGAGCAACTCGTGAAGCGCATGGGCGTCGATCCTGCAGGGGGATGGCGTGCCGATTACCAGATCCTGCCCGGCAAGGAGAAGGTCGTTGCCGAGCTGCGCAAGGCTGCGAGTGCCGCAGACGCGATCTACCTTGCTACCGACCTCGACCGGGAGGGGGAAGCAATCGCGTGGCATCTGCGCGAAGCGATCGGCGGCGACCCGCAGAAGTATCGCCGCGTGGTATTCAACGAAATCACGCGCTCTGCGATCCGGGAAGCCTTCGAGCGTCCTGCGCAGATCGACATCGATCGTGTGAATGCCCAGCAGGCACGACGCTTCCTGGACCGGGTCGTCGGCTACATGCTGTCGCCGCTGCTGTGGGAAAAGGTCGCGCGCGGACTGTCGGCCGGACGGGTGCAATCGGTGGCGGTACGCCTGCTGGTCGATCGCGAGCGCGAGATCCGTGCCTTCGTGCCCGAGGAATACTGGGAGGTTCACGCCGAGACGAGCACCGCTGCCGGTGCCTCGCTGCGTCTCGAGGTGCGGCGCGAAGGTGAGCACAATTTCCGTCCAGGCAATCGTGCGCAGGCCGAGCGGGCGATTGCGGCATTGCAGCAGGCCCGCTACGTGGTCAAGGCGCGCGAGGACAAGCCGGCGCGCACACGCTCCTCGCCACCATTCATCACGTCGACGCTGCAGCAGGCCGCAAGCACCCGTCTCGGGTTCAGCGTGAAGAAGACGATGACGCTGGCGCAGCGGCTCTATGAAGCCGGCTTCATCACGTACATGCGTACCGATTCGACGAACCTCAGTGCCGAGGCAGTCGCCGCGTGCCGTGATTTCATCGTCGGTGAACACGGTCCGCGCTATCTGCCGGAGCGCCCGAACGTGTACGCGAGCAAATCCGGCGCGCAGGAGGCTCACGAGGCAATCCGCCCTTCGGACGTACGGCTCGAACCGGATGCGCTGAGCGGTATGGAGCGCGATGCGGTGCGGCTCTACGAGCTGGTGTGGCGACAGTTCGTCGCCTGCCAGATGGTGCCAGCAGAGTTCCTGGGGACCACGCTCGATGTGGCAGCAGGCGATTTCGAACTGCGTGCGCGCGGACGGATCCTGCGCTTCGATGGTTTCCTGCGCGTGCTGCCGCTCGCGGGGCGCAAGGACGAGGACGTGGAGCTGCCCGACGTCAAGGTCGATGAAGAACTGCGTCTTCTGCAACTGTTGCCGAGCCAGCACTTCACGAAGGCGCCAGCGCGCTATACGGAGGCCACGCTGGTACGCGAACTCGAGAAGCGCGGAATCGGCAGGCCTTCGACCTACGCGTCGATCATCTCGACGATCCAGGAGAGGGGATACGCTCGGGTCGAGAGCCGGCGCTTCTACGCGGAGAAGCTCGGCGACATCGTCACCGACCGCCTGGCGGAGAAGTTCACCAACCTGATGGACTACGGCTTCACTGCCAACATGGAAGAGTTCCTCGACCAGATTGCCTCGGGCGAACGCGACTGGATCAAGGTGCTCGACGATTTCTACGCGGATTTTTCCACTCGCATCGAAGCCGCCAAGGGCGCTGCTGGTGGCATGCGTGGCAACGAGCCGGTCGGGACTTCGATTGCCTGCCCGGCATGCGGTCGTCCGATGCAGATCCGCACCGGCAGCACCGGGGTGTTTCTCGGCTGTTCGGGCTATGCGCTGCCTCCTGCCGAGCGTTGCAAGGAAACGATCAACCTGGTGCACGGCGACGAAGTGGTCCACGACGAGGGGGATGAGGATGAGGAGGCCGAATCGCGCGTACTGCGTACGCGGCATCGCTGCGCGCGCTGCGGCACGGCGATGGACAGTTACCTCGTCGATGCCACGCGCAAGCTGCACGTGTGCGGCAACAATCCGGACTGCCCGGGCTACGAGATCGAGAGCGGGCGTTTCAAGCTGAAGGGCTACGAGGGCCCGGTGATTCCGTGCGACAAGTGCGGAGCGGACATGCAGTTGAAGACGGGACGCTTCGGCAAGTACTTCGGCTGCACCGCGAGCGGCTGCAACAACACGCGCAAGCTGCTGCGCAACGGCCAGGCGGCACCGCCGAGGATGCCGCCGGTCCCGATGCCGCACCTGAGGTGCGCGAAGGTCGACGATTTCTACGTGTTGCGTGACGGTGCTTCGGGACTGTTCCTGGCAGCGAGCCGCTTTCCGAAGAACCGCGAGACACGCGCGCCGCTGGTCGAGGAGCTGCGTTCGGTGCGCGATCAGATCGACCCGAAACACGCCTACCTGCTCGATGCGCCGGCGCGCGACGATGCGGGCAATCCGGTGCAGGTGCGTTACAGCCGCAAGATGCGTCGCCAGTACGTGACGAGCGAGGTCGACGGCAAGCCGACCGGCTGGCGCGCGTACCATCGTGACGGCAAATGGGTCGTCAGCAAGGATGATTGATGCGCTAGACTGTCACCTGGAATGCGGGTGCGGGGAATGCCGTTGACAGCCGTTCTGGAGTTCGTCGAAGTCGCGCAGGGCGAGTTCGTGCTCAGGCAACCGGGCGGCGATGGAGAACCGTTGGTGCATATCCGGTTCTCTGCAGAATCGGCTGCGTATCTGGGCGGAGCCGGCCTGCACGTTGCGAAGGCGATGGTCGAGGCCGGCATGCGTGCCGCAGCGGAACTCTCCGGAGACGAATCGGATTTCGAGTTCGTGGGGCCGCGCGACGACTCCGCCCGAATCCTGCATTGAGGTCTCTGCGGCACAAGCCCCCCGATGCGAAGGCGTTGTCACGCGCCGGTCATGTCAATGCCCGAAGGACTGTTGCGACGGCATCTGAAAACCGGGCTATACGCGCAGGACGCCGACAGCGATGCCTTCGAGTGCGAATTCGCGATTGCTCAGATCGACGCGAATCGGTTCGAAGTCGGGGTTCTCCGGCAGCAGCTCCACCACATGGCGGTCGCGTGTGCGTCGCAGTCGTTTCACGGTGACCTCGTCGTCGATGCGCGCAACGACGATCTGCCCGTCGCGCGCCTCGGCGCTGCGGTGAACGGCGAGCAGGTCGCCGTCGAGGATTCCCGCATCACGCATGCTCATGCCGCAGACGCGCAGGAAGTAGTCGGCTGGCGGAGAAAAGGTGCGAGGCGGAATCTGCAGATGGCGTTCGATATGCTCGGCGGCCAGCAACGGGCTGCCGGCCGCGACGCGACCGACCACCGGAATGCCGCTCTCCCCGCTGAGGCGAATGCCGCGCGAAGCGCCGGCCGTCATTTCGATCGCACCCTTGCGTGCCAGCGCGCGCAGATGCTCCTCGGCGGCATTGGCTGAACGGAAACCAAGCTCGCGTGCAATGTCGGCACGCGTCGGCGGGTAGCCCGTAGCGTCGATGTAGCGTCGTATCAACTCGAGGACCTGGCGTTGACGATCGGTCAACTGGGGCATGGTCGCGTCCTGGCTGCATGAATTCACTGTATGTAAGCACAGTGTGCGGGTGGCTGCAACCGCAAGCGACCTTCATGTCGGCGACCTTCATCTGCGAGCGGGCGCTACGGCATTGCGCCGGCAATCATTCGACCCAGTCGTCCTCGACTCCGATTTCGTCCGGTTCGATCTGGTTCAGCGCGCCGGACCAGTCCTCCGGATGCATGGGTTCGTCCGGATCCTCGGCGTCTTCCTGTGCCAGTTCGAAACCGCTGCGCCAGTCCTCGGGCGGAGCGATTGCAGTGATCGTCAGTTCAGCCCAGGTGTCGAGGTCGTATTCCTCGATTTCGCCGTCGAGGTGCTGGATCTCGACGGTCTGTTCGTCCTCGTCGTACGCGACGACCTCGAAGATGCTGCCTTGTCCGGTATCCTGGTACCAGTTGCCGACGACCGGTTTTATCGTCTTCATGAGAGGCCTCTTCGTTGTTGTCTGCGTGCAGGCCCAACATACCACTTTCGACTATGCTGTCCAGCCTCGCAAAGGCGTGCCTCGTGGCGCGCAGGAGGACGGTCGTACATGCACCGCATTCGCTGCGTCGCATTCATCGGCGGCAGTGCTGCCACGTTGCCCGACGGTTTCGCCGTGTGCGAGTCGCGGATGCAGCATACGCCGTGGGGTGAACCGTCGGCACCTGTACACGCCGGCGCACTGCACGGGATGCCGGCGCTGTATCTCGCGCGTCACGGCGAACCGCACACGATCGCACCGCACCGGATCAACTATCGGGCGAACCTGCGTGCGCTCGCCGATCTGGGTGCAACGCATGTGGTCGCGCTGAACACGGTCGGCGGAATTGCCGCTGCCGCCAGGCCCGGCACGCTGTGGATTCCGCAGCAGATCATCGACTACACCTGGGGTCGCGAAGGCAGCTTCCACGACGGTGTGCTGCTGCCGCTGGATCATGTCGAGTGCAGTGAACCGTTCGATGTCGCCATGCGCGAGTTGCTGCTTGCAGCAGGCAGCGCAGCCGGCGTGTGCATGCAGCCGGGCGGTGTCTATGGCTGTACGCAGGGGCCTCGCCTGGAAACGGCGGCGGAGATCGAACGCCTGCGACGCGACGGTTGTGATCTGGTCGGGATGACCGCCATGCCCGAGGCCGTGCTTGCCCGCGAGCTGGGACTCGGTTATGCGATGCTCGCGATGGTGGTGAACCGTGCGGCGGGATGCTCTGACGAGCCGATCACGATGGAGCGTGTGCGCGAACAGTCTGCGCTGTGCCTGGAGCAGGCAATGCGCGTGCTCGCGCAACTCGCGCTACTGGGCGTCGCCTGCTGAAACGGAGGGCTCCGCCGGTGTGGCTGCTGGGGCAGCAGGGTCGAACGGGACGGCGGTGATCAGTACGCCGAACAACGGATGGTCGATGTAGTGCAGTTGCTCCGGCACGAGCCGGCGAGTCGCCTGCAGCACCACGCTGCGTGCGGCTCGCACAGGCTCCACCGTGATCTCCGGTTCGGGCTCCGGCTCCGGCTCCGGCTCCGGCTCCGGTTCCGATTCCTGCTCCGGCTCTGCGGGCAGTAGCGTTGCTTCTTCGGCGGATGGTTCTTCGCTGGGGATGGTCTGCGGAATCGAGGGCAGTGCGACTCCGGTATGCGCCGCCGTCGTGCCGGTTGCCGCTGTCGTGAAATCGTTCAGCCACAGGTTGAACGATACGTCCGGCACATCGGCATTCCTGATCGTCATGCTGCCTTCGAGCTCGTGATGATCGCCATGCACCGCACCTGCGGTGACGAGCAGGTGCGTGGTTGATCCGTCGGCTGCCGGTTGGCGCCATGCCAGATGGGCCAGCAGGCGGTACTGCGCCGAGGCCGCGATGCGTGCTGCCGCGTCGGCCAGCACCTGCTGCGAGGCATCGAGCTGGCGGAACGCAACCGGTTCACTGCCTGCCGATGGGTCGACCGGTTGCAGTCCGGGTTGCGTTGCCGTTGCCGGGTCGTCCAGCCGGCGCAATGGTTCAGGGTAGGAAAGCGCGGGATCGTCCGCCCAGCGTTCGTTGCCGGCGCTGCTGGTGTCGAGCTGGCGGAAGACGAGCACCTCGATCTGCATCCATGCGGGCAGCGCGACGGCTTCGCTGTGTGCCGGTGCCGACGATGTGATATCCGGGGCGGGTGCAGGCGGTTGCGCGCCTGCTGTCGGGGCGAGTGTCGCGAGCAGCAGGGCGCCGAGCAGTGTCAGGACTCGTCGAGCTATCACCGGGTCGGTCTCCTTGCATGCCTGGCGGCCTGTGCAGCCTGCACCGGCGCGTGCGGGGCAGGGCTGGCGAGGCGCGCCACCAGTCGTTCGACGCAGACGATGCGCGCCTCGGCGTCGGTGGTCTGCTCGTTGAAGCGCAGCCGCGTGCCGCCGTCGAGGCGGTACCGGCGTGGATCGTGCTGCACCAGATCGACGATCGTCAACGGATCGACCCGTGTGCTGCTTCCGAACTCGAGCAGCCCGCCGCTCGCGGTGGCCTCGATGCGCGCGATGCCGAGCGGCTCGGCCATCACGCGCAGACGCGCGATGCGCAGCAAGGTGCGCGTCTGCGGAGGAATCAGGCCGAAGCGGTCGATCATCTCGACTTCCAGGCGGTGCAGCTCTTCCTCGGCGGTCGCCGATCCGATGCGCTTGTACAGGATCAGGCGATTGTGCACGTCGGGAAGGTAGTCGTCGGGAATCAATGCAGGCACGCGCAGGTTGATCTCGAGCGCAGGACGCGCGGCGAGCTCCGGCTCCACGTCGCGCCCAGCGCGCATCGCCGCGACGGCGCGCTCCAGCAAATCCATGTACAGCGAGTAGCCGATCGCCTGGATCTGGCCGCTTTGCTCCTCGCCGAGCAGTTCTCCGGCCCCGCGGATCTCGAGGTCGTGCGTGGCGAGCTGGAACCCGGCGCCGAGCGAATCGGTGGCCGCGATCGCATCGAGTCGCTTCAGCGCATCCGCGGTCATCGCGCGTTCCTCCGGCGTGAGCAGGAATGCGTAGGCCTGGTGGTGCGAGCGCCCCACGCGTCCGCGCAACTGGTGCAACTGCGCGAGTCCGAAGCGGTCGGCCCGCTCGATCACGATCGTGTTCGCGCTCGGGATATCGATGCCGGTCTCGATGATCGTGGTGCAGCACAGCACATCGAAGCGCTTGTGATAGAAATCCGACATCACGCGTTCGAGGTCGCGTTCACGCATCTGTCCGTGGGCGACCGCGACGCGGGCACCGGGGATCAGCCGGGCGATTTCTCCGGCGCGCCGCTCGATCGTCTTGACGTCGTTGTGCAACAGGAATACCTGGCCGCCGCGGCGCAGCTCGCGCTCCAGCGCATCGCGAACCAGCGAATCGTCGTGGCGCTGCACGAAGGTCTTCACGGCGAGCCGGCGTGCCGGCGGCGTGCCGATGATCGAGAGGTCGCGCAGCCCGGCCATCGCCATGTTCAGTGTGCGCGGGATCGGCGTGGCGGTCAGCGTGAGGATGTCGACGCTGGCGCGCAGGGCCTTCAGTTGGTCCTTCTGGCGCACGCCGAAGCGGTGCTCCTCGTCGATCACCAGCAGCCCGAGGTCGTGGTAGCGCAGGTCGGTGCCGAGCAGCGTGTGGGTGCCGATCAGGATGTCGACGCGACCTGCGGCGACGCGTGCAAGCACCTCCTTCTGCTCCTTGGCCGAGCGAAAGCGCGACAGCGATTCGATGGTCACCGGGATGTCTGCGAAGCGGTCGCTGAAAGTATCGAAGTGCTGCTGGGCGAGAAGGGTGGTCGGCACCAGCACCGCGACCTGGCGACCGGCGTGCACGGCGACGAAGGCCGCGCGCATGGCGACTTCCGTCTTGCCGAAACCGACGTCGCCGCACACCAGGCGATCCATCGCGCGTGGTGCGCACAGGTCGGCGATGACTGCCTCGATCGCGGCCTGCTGGTCGGGCGTCTCCTCGAACGGAAATGTGGCGGCGAACGCCTCGTAAGCCGCTGCGGGATGCGGGAATGCGTGGCCGGGACGGGCCTCGCGCCGTGCATGGATCTCGAGCAGCTCGGCGGCCACGTCGCGGATCCTTTCCTGTGCCTTGCGGCGTGCACGAGCCCACTGATCGCTGCCGAGACGGTGCAGCGGTACCGTCTCGCTGTCGATCCCCGTGTAGCGGCTTACCAGCCCGAGAGAGGTCACCGGCACGAACAGCTTCGCCTGCTCGGCGTACTCGATGCAGAGGAACTCGCCGCGCTCGCCTGCCACCTCCAGCGTCTGCAGCCCGAGGTAGCGCCCGACGCCGTGTTCGAGGTGCACCACCGACGCTCCGGGTGCCAGTTCGGAGAGATCGCGAATGGCGCTGTCCCAGCCTTCGGTGCTGCGATTGCGCCGGCGTCGTTGCATCACGCGCCTGCCGAACAGCGCCGATTCGGCAATCAGCAGCCAGGGCGGCTCCGCGAGCCCGAAGCTGTCGGCAAGCGGCGCGATCGTCAGCGCGAGCGGCATCTCGTCGGCGGCAAACTCGTCCCAGCCGGACACGACGGGCGCCTTGATTCCGGCGCGCGTCAGCAGTTCGCCCAGCACTTCACGTCGTCCGGCGGATTCGGCGCAGAACAGCCGTCTCCGATATCCCGCCGTGGCCGTGAGCGCCGCGATGCGTGCGATGGCGTCGCGCTCGCGCCGCTCGTCGGCTGGCGGTGGCTCGCGCGTGCCGAAGTCGTGGGCCCCGGCGCGCTCGGGTGGCGGTGCAGGCCCGAAATCGATGCGTGCGAAGGGTTTCAACCCGGCGAACACCTCGTCCGGGCGCAGGCAGATCTCTGCCGGTGCGAGCAGGGGGCGCGTCACATCGCCGGCCAGGCTGTGGTAGCGCTCCTCGATCGCCTGCCAGGTACGCTCGATCTCCTCGCGCACGCCTTCCTCGACACACACCAGGCTGGCTGCCGGCAGGTAGTCGAACAGCGTTGCACAGGCGTCGAAGAACAGGGGCAGAAAATACTCGATGCCACCGGGAGCGACGCCGCGTATCACGTCCTGGTAATCGGGGCAGTTGCGATGATCGTTGTCGAAGCGCGTGTGCCAGCGGCGGCGAAAATCCTCGATTGCGACGGCATCGAACGGGTGCTCGCGCCCCGGCAGCAGCGCAAGGCGCTCCAAGGGAGCCAGTGAGCGTTGCGAGTCGGGGTCGAAGCTGCGCAGCGTCTCGATCTCGTCGTCGAAGAACTCGATCCGCACCGGGTCATCCTGTCCCATCGGGAACAGATCGACGATCGCTCCGCGGACGGCGAATTCGCCGTGCTCGTACACGTTGTCCCGCAGGTTGTAACCGGCGGCGAGCAGCGTCTCGCGCAGCGCCCCGATAAGCATGCGCTGACCTGGCACCAGCGCCAGCGTCGCGGCGCTGACGTGCGCTACCGGTGCAATGCGCTGCAGCAACGTTGCCACCGGCACGATCAGCAGCACCGGCTCACCGCGCGCCAGGCGTGACAGTGTCCGCAACCGGTCCGAAACCAGGTCCTGATGCGGTGAGAATCGGTCGTAGGGCAGGGTTTCCCAGTCGGGCAGGCGCAGCACCTCACGGGCGTGCGCGCCGAGGAAGAAGCCAGTCTCGTCTGCAATCCGCTCGGCTGCGGCACCGCTCGCGCTGACCACCACCACGGTACCGCTGTGGGCGCGAGCGAGTGCGCCCAGGGCGAGCGCGTCCGCACCGGGGACGAGTCCGCCCCAGCGCAGGCGTTCGCCGGTGCGGGGCAGTGCGGGAAGCGGCAACGATGACGACATGATGATCTGCGACAATCAAACAGAAGGTGGCGCGGGCATTGCGGTTGCGACACCTGCGAGGGCCGCCCATAATACGCCGTCATCAAAGGGGTATAGAAGGCCGGCAACAGGTCGGGGCCCCGTCTTTTGTTTGTACAGAGCGAGGCCTTCGCATGACCACGCGCAAGCGACCCAAACCAGCAGATTATTTCAGCGACTGGAAACAACGCGAGGCGCTCGCCGAAGCGATGATCCCGATCGTCGGCAGGCTCTATCGCGAACGCAGCCTCAAGGTCTTCATCTACGGACGTTCGCTGGTTTCGAAGTCGGTGCTGGAGATCATGAAGATCCACCGCTTCGCGCGCCAGGTGGAGCAGAACGAGTTGTCCGAGTTCGAGACCTGGCCGCTGATCGAAGCGCTCGGCAGGCTGAAACTCGGCGCCGGCCAGGTCGATGTCGGTCATCTCACGATGGCGTACATGGCCGGTCCGCGCGAGACCGGAGTCACGGCCGAAGCGTTCCTGCGCAAGGAACTGTACGGGCTGATCGGCAGTACCGTGAAGCCGCTCGATAGCCCGCGCGACGTCGTGCTGTATGGCTTCGGGCGCATCGGGCGCCTGATGGCACGGTTGCTGATCGAGAAGACCGGTGGTGGCGACGTATTGCGCCTGCGCGCGGTCGTGGTGCGCCGTTCGAGCGACGACGATCTGGTCAAGCGGGCGGCGCTGCTGCGGCGCGATTCGGTCCACGGTTCGTTCAAGGGGACGATTCGCGTCGATGAGGACCGCAATTCGTTCATTGCCAACGGCAACGAGATCAAGCTGATCTACGCCGACGCGCCGGAGAACGTGGATTACACCGCGTACGGCATCAACGACGCGATCGTGATCGACAACACCGGCAAGTGGCGCGACGAAGAGGCGCTGTCACGTCATCTGCAGGCCAAGGGCGTGGCGAAGGTGATCCTGACCGCGCCGGGCAAGGGTGCGCTGAAGAACATCGTCTACGGCGTGAACCACGACCAGATCAGCCCGGAAGACCGCATCATCACGGCTGCATCGTGCACGACGAATGCGATCGTGCCGGCGCTGAAGGCGATGGACGAGCAGTTCGGCGTCGTCTCCGGGCACGTGGAGACCGTCCACGCGTACACCAACGACCAGAACCTGATCGACAACTTCCACAAGAAGAACCGTCGCGGGCGCAGCGCCGCACTGAACATGGTGCTCACCGAAACCGGTGCCGCGAGCGCGGTCGCAAAGGTGTTGCCGTCGATGGCGGGCAAGCTCACCGGCAACGCGATCCGCGTGCCGGTGCCGAACGTCTCGATGGCGATCCTGCATCTCACGCTGGCGCGCCCGACCACGGTCGAGGAAGTCAACGAGTTCATGCGCTGGGCGTCGCTCCATTCACCGCTGAGCCGCCAGATCGACTTCACGGCATCGCCCGAAGTGGTTTCCTCGGACTTCGTCGGCTCGCGTGCCGCGTGCATCCATGACGCCGAGGCGACGATCGTGCACGGCAACAGCGCGATCCTGTATCTGTGGTACGACAACGAGTTCGGTTACGCCTGCCAGGTGTACCGGGTACTCGAGCAGGTTGCCGGCGTGCATTACGCGAGCTATCCGGAGACTGCGAGCGTCGCGTGGCACTGGCCGCGCAACGACTGAGATCCGACCCTTCCGCCCTCGCCGGGATGCGGGGGCTGTTTCCTGATCACGATCTGGCGGGAAAAGCATGATATCGATTCGTCGAGGACTCGATTTGCCTATCAGCGGGCAACCGGAACAGCGCGTGCACGACGGGCCGCGGGTGCGCAGTGTTGCGCTGCTCGGTCCCGATTACCACGGGCTGAAGCCGACCATGGCGGTACAGGTCGGTGATCGCGTCGCCAAGGGGCAGGTGCTGTTCTCGGATCGCAAGACCGAAGGTGTGCACTTCACGGCCCCGGTGGCCGGGACGGTAACGGCGATCAACCGCGGCGTGAAGCGCGTGCTGCTGTCGGTGGTGATCGACGTCGACGGCGATGCGGAGCGCGAGTTCACCCGTTACGAGGCTGCGCGGCTCGGTGCGCTGAGCCGCGAGCAGGTGCGTGACAACCTCACCGCAAGCGGGCTATGGACCGCGCTGCGAACTCGCCCGTACAGCAAGGTGCCCGCGCCGGCCAGTGTGCCGCACGCGATCTTCGTCAGCGTGATCGACACGCATCCCCTGGCGGCCGATCCGCTGGTGGCGCTTGGCGGGCAGGCGCAGGACTTCGGTTACGGCGTGCAGGTGCTGGGGGCGTTGACCGACGGCAAGGTCTATGTGGTCGGCCGTGCAGGAGCTGCCACGCCGCGCGCAGAGGGGCCGCGCGTGGTGCACGAGGAGTTTGCCGGGCCACATCCCGCTGGGCTTGCGGGCACGCACATCCATTTCCTCGATCCGGTGCACGAGCAGAAGACGGTATGGACGATCGGCTGCCAGGACGTCGCAGCAATCGGGCGCCTGTTCACCACGGGTCGACTGAGCAGCGAACGGGTGGTCGCGCTCGCCGGACCGGGAGTGCAGCAGCCGCGACTGCTGCGCACCGTGCTCGGGGCCAGCGCCGACGAGCTGTGTGCAGGCCAATTGTTGCCGGGCGAGCAGCGTATCGTCAGCGGCAGCGTGCTCGGCGGGCGCCGTGCCAGCGGGGCGCTGGCCTTCCTGGGCCGCTACCACACCCAGGTCAGTGTGCTTCCCGAAGGACGCGAACGCCGTTTCATGGGTTGGCTGTCGCCCGGCACCGACCGGCACTCGGTGATGGGGATCTATCTGTCGCGGCTGTTCGGCTCCAGGCGTTTCGCGATGGACACCTCGACCAACGGCAGTCCGCGCGCGATCGTGCCGATCGGAGCCTACGAGAAGGTCATGCCGCTCGACATCCTGGCCACGCCGTTGCTGAAGTCGCTGGTGATCGGCGATGTCGAAACTTCGGCGAAGCTCGGCGCGCTCGAGCTCGACGAGGAGGATCTTGCGCTGTGCAGCTACGTGTGTCCGGGCAAGTACGAATTCGGTCCCATCCTGCGGGACAATCTGACGCGCATCGAAGCGGAGGCCTGAAATGAAAGCGCTGCGACGAATGCTCGACTCCATCGAACCGTATTTCCGCGAGGACGGGCGCTATCACGCGTTCTATCCGCTGTACGAAGCGATCGACACCTTCCTGTTCTCGCCGGGCAGC
The DNA here is from genome assembly GCA_024234165.1 of Pseudomonadales bacterium. Taxonomy (NCBI): domain Bacteria; kingdom Pseudomonadati; phylum Pseudomonadota; class Gammaproteobacteria; order Pseudomonadales; species Pseudomonadales bacterium. The sequence continues at coordinate 645,992 of JACKOP010000002.1, read as the reverse complement.
GTCACGCGCGCGCATGCACACGTGCGCGACGGAATCGATCTCAAGCGGGTCATGATCACGGTCTGGCTGGCCGCGTTCCCGGCGATGTTCTACGGGATGTACAACGTCGGCTACCAGGCCAACATGGCAATGGAGGCCATGGGGATCGCACACAAGGCCGGCTGGCACGGTTGGCTGATCGGGCTGGCCGCCGGTTACGATCCGAACAGCATCTGGGACTGCCTGTGGCAGGGGGCCTGCTATTTCCTGCCGATCTATGCCGTGACCTTCGTCGTCGGGATCGCGTGGGAAATCCTGTTTGCGTCGGTGCGTGGTCATGAGGTCAACGAGGGCTTCTTCGTGACCTCGATCCTGTTCGCGCTGATCCTGCCACCGGATATTCCGCTGTGGCAGGTTGCACTCGGGATCAGCTTCGGCGTCGTGATCGGCAAGGAGGTGTTCGGCGGTACCGGCAAGAACTTCCTGAACCCTGCGCTGGCCGGACGCGCATTCCTGTTCTTTGCCTACCCGGCGCAGATGTCCGGCGACAGCGTGTGGACCGCGTTCGACTGGTCCGCGGTCGAGGTTGCCAGCGGTGCCACCACGCTTGCGGTCGACGGCTTCAGCGGAGCCACGGCGCTCTCGCTGGGAGCAGCCGGTGGCGTCGAGGCGATCACCGCACACATGACGTGGCTGCAGGCCTTCATCGGCCAGAAGGCCGGCAGTATCGGCGAAGTCTCGACGCTGGCGATCCTGATCGGCGCCGTGATCCTGTTGTGGACCGGGATCGCCTCGTGGCGGATCATGCTCGGCGTCACCGTCGGCACGGTTGCGCTCGCGTTGCTCTTCAACGCGGTCGGGTCGGACACCAACCCGATGTTCAGCGTTCCGTTCTACTGGCACTTCGTGCTCGGCGGCTGGGCCTTCGGTACCGTGTTCATGGCAACCGACCCGGTCTCGGCCGCGATGACCGATACCGGCAAGCTTGCATTCGGCATCCTGATCGGTGTGATGGTCATGCTGATCCGCGTGGTGAACCCCGCCTACCCGGAAGGGATGATGCTCGCGATCCTGTTCGCCAACATCTTTGCACCGCTGATCGACAACATCGTGATGCGCGCGAACATCAAGCGGAGGCTGGCACGCCATGTCAACGGCTAAGAAGGAAACCATCGGCGGAACCCTGCTGGTCGCTTTCGTGCTGTGCATCATCTGTTCGGTGATCGTCGCGGGTTCTGCGGTCTCGCTGAAGCCGGTGCAGACGGCAAACAAGCAGCTCGACCGCAAGAAGAACATCCTGTCGGCGGCGGGCATGCTGCCCGCCGGCGTTGCCGGCGCTGCGGAGATCGATGCGCTGTTCGAGCGTTTCCAGGTGCGCATGGTCGATCTCGACAGCGGCAAGTACCTCGACGAGCAGGAGATCGCCGCACGCCCCGAGCTCGACCCGCAGCGCTACGACCAGATCAAAGCCGCCAAGGACACGAAGCTCTCCGAGGCGCTGCCGGCCGACGAGGACATCGCGAGCATCAAGCGCCGCGAGAATTTCGCCCAGGTCTACCTGCTCGAGGAGGACGGGCAACTGAAGAAGATCGTGTTGCCGATCCGCGGCTACGGCCTGTGGAGCACGCTGTACGGCTTCCTGGTGCTCGAGGGCGATGCGAGCACGGTGGTCGGGCTCGGCTATTACGATCAGAAGGAAACCCCGGGCCTCGGCGGCGAGGTGGACAACCCGAAATGGAAGGCGCTGTGGCCGGGCAAGCAGGTCTACGACGGGAACGGGCAGGTCGATATCTCGGTGGTCAAGGGCACGGTCGATACCTCTGCTCCCGACGCGCTGCACAAGGTCGATGGTCTCTCGGGCGCCACGCTGACCAGCCAGGGCGTGCAGAACATGCTGCATTTCTGGCTCGGTGAGCACGGTTTCGGTCCGTATCTGGGCAGGATTCGCGGAGGGCAGGCCTGATGTCGAAGCTGAAGGAAATTCTGGTAACGCCGGTCTTCAACAACAACCCGATCGCGGTGCAGATCCTCGGGATCTGCTCGGCGCTCGCGGTGACTTCCAGCCTGAAGACGGCATTCGTGATGTCGATCGCGCTGACGCTGGTCACTGCGTTCTCCAACCTGCTGATCTCGTTGCTGCGCAACCACACGCCGTCGAGCATCCGCATGATCGTGCAGATGATCGTGATTTCCTCGCTGGTGATCGTGGTCGACCAGATCCTGCAGGCAGTGGCCTACTCGATCTCGAAGCAGTTGTCGGTATTCGTCGGCCTGATCATCACCAACTGTATCGTGATGGGGCGTGCCGAAGCGTTCGCGATGCAGAATCCGCCGATCCCGAGCTTCGTCGACGGCATCGGTAATGGCCTTGGCTACAGCGCGATGCTGATGGCAGTGGGCACGGTGCGCGAGTTGCTCGGCAGCGGGTCGCTGTTCGGGGTTCCGGTGCTGCAGACGGTCAACAACGGCGGCTGGTACCAGGCCAACGGTCTGCTGCTGCTGCCGCCGAGTGCGTTCTTCATCATCGGCATGTTCATCTGGCTGTTGCGTACCTGGAAGAGGCACCAGGTCGAGGCGCCCGCGTACCGTATCGCCCCGCAGACCCGGGCACAGGAGATTGCGTGATGGAACACTATCTGGCCTTGCTGATCCGCTCCGTGTTCATCGAGAACATGGCACTCGCGTTCTTCCTCGGCATGTGCAGCTTCATCGCAATCTCGAAGAAGGTCGAAACCGCGTTCCAGCTCGGCGTCGCGGTGGTGGTGGTGCAGGCGATCACCGTGCCGGCGAACAACCTGATCTTCCATTACCTGCTGCGTGAAGGCGCGCTGGCATGGGCAGGCTTCCCGGAACTGGATCTGAGCTTTCTCGGGTTCCTGAGCTACATCGGCGTGATCGCGGCGATCGTGCAGATCCTCGAGATGTTCCTCGACCGCTACATGCCCGCGCTGTACCAGGCACTCGGGGTGTTCCTGCCGCTGATCACGGTGAACTGCGTGATCATGGCCGGCTCGCTGTTCATGGTCGAGCGCGATTACATGTTCGGCGAAAGTGTGGTCTACGGTTTCGGTTCGGGGCTCGGCTGGGCGCTGGCGATCACCGCGCTGGCGGGAGTGCGTGAGAAGCTGAAGTACAGCGACGTGCCAGAAGGACTCCAGGGGCTCGGCATCACGTTCATCACGGTGGGCCTGATGTCGCTCGGGTTCATGTCGTTCGGCGGTATTTCGCTCTGAAGCCAGCAAACCGGGAACATCGATGATGGTAGACATGGGAACGATTCTGTGGGGCGTGGGAATGTTCACGGCCATCGTGATGGCACTGGCCGTGCTCATCCTGCTGGCACGCTCGAAGCTGGTGAGCACCGACGACATCACGATCGAAATCAACGACGATCCCTCGCGCGCAGTGACCGTCGAGGCCGGCGGCAAGCTGCTGCAGACGCTCGCCAACTCCGGGATCTTCCTGTCTTCGGCCTGCGGCGGCGGCGGAACCTGTGGCCAGTGCCGTTGCCAGGTGGTCGATGGGGGAGGAAGCTTCCTGCCGGTCGAGGCCGATCACCTCACGCGCGGGCAGTTGCGCGACAGCTGGCGTCTGGCCTGCCAGGTCGCGGTCAGGCAGAACCTGAAGATCCACGTCGAGCCCGAATTCTTCGGCGTGAAGCAGTGGGACTGCGAGGTGGTATCGAACGACAACGTCGCGACGTTCATCAAGGAGCTGGTGCTGAAGCTGCCGGAAGGCGAGAGCGTCGATTTCCGCGCCGGTGGTTATGTGCAGCTCGAGGCGCCTGCGCACACGGCGCACTACCGGGACTTCGCGATTGCCCCGGAATACCGTGGCGACTGGGAGCGCTTCAAGTTCTTCGACCTGAGCTCGACGGTAGAGGAAACCGTGGTCCGTGCCTATTCGATGGCGAACTACCCGGACGAGAAGGGTCTGCTCAAGTTCAACATCCGCATCGCCACGCCACCCCCGGGCTCGAAGGGAATTGCCCCCGGCAAGATGTCGTCGTACGTGTTCAACCTGAAGCCCGGTGACAGGATGCGCGTGTTCGGTCCGTTCGGCGAATTCTTCGCGAAGGACACGCAGGCCGAGATGGTGTTCATCGGCGGAGGTGCCGGCATGGCGCCGATGCGTTCGCACATCTTCGACCAGATGAAGCGTCTGCACAGCAAGCGCAAGATCTCCTTCTGGTACGGCGCGCGCAGCCTGCGCGAGATGTTCTATGTCGAGGATTTCGACGGGCTCGCCGCGAGCAATCCGAACTTCAGCTGGCACGTCGCGCTGTCCGATCCGCAACCCGAGGACGACTGGACCGGGCTGAAGGGCTTCATCCACCAGGTGCTCTACGACGAGTACCTGAAGGATCACCCGGCGCCGGAGGATTGCGAGTACTACATGTGCGGGCCGCCGATGATGAACGCGGCCGTGATCAGGATGCTGGAGGATCTCGGTGTCGAGCGCGACAACATCCTGCTGGACGATTTCGGCGGCTGAGCGCCGCCGGCGTCGATCGTATCGAACGGGAGCAGCCTGGCTGCTCCCGTTCATTTTTCTGCTGCACGCCTGTACCCCCGATCCCGAGGTGTGGCGCTTCGAAGGTCCGGTCATGGGGACCACCTTCCATGTAACCGTCGTGGCCCCGCCCGCCCCGCTCGATCGCCATGCAGTGGCCGACGGGGTTGCGGCTGCACTTGGCGAAGTCGACCGCCAGATGTCGACCTACCGGGCCGATTCGGAACTGTCGCGCTTCAACCGCGCGCCACCCGGGGAGTGGGTGCCGGTGTCGGGCGCAACCGCCGAAGTGGTTGCGAAGGCGCTCGAGGTGCATGCGCTGAGCGACGGGGCCTTCGACGTCACGGTCGGACCGTTGGTCGACTTGTGGGGGTTCGGCGCCGGTTCCCGGGGAGAGCTGCGCGTGCCGAGCGACGAGGAACTCGCGACTGCTGCCCGCAACATCGGCTCGAAGGAGCTCGGCGTCCGACTCGACGAGCCGGCGCTGATCAAGTACGCCGAACGCCGCATCGATCTGTCTGCAATCGCGAAGGGCTATGGGGTCGATCGTGCGGCGCTGTGGCTGCAGGGGCAAGGCGTCACGGACTACCTGGTCGAGGTGGGCGGCGAGGTGCGCACGGCGGGCCATAACCCGCAAGGCCAGGCGTGGCGCATAGGCATCGAGACGCCGGCGCTGGAGCATGGTGCGCCGATCGCGGCAGTGGCGCTGCGAAACGGGTCGGTGGCGACCTCGGGTGACTACCGCAACTATTTCGAGATCGACGGCAAGCGCTACTCGCATACCATCGACCCGGCGACGGCACGGCCGATCACGCACGGACTGGCGTCGGTGACGGTGATCGCGAACGACTGCATGAGTGCCGATGCGTTCGCGACGGCCATCGACGTGCTCGGTCCGGACAAGGGGCTGGCGCTGGCCGAACGGCAGCACCTGGCCGTGTACCTCGTGGTACGCTCGAACGGTGGCTTCACGGCGCGGCACAGCACGGCGTTCGAGGCCTATGTCGATCACGATGCCGGAGAGCGCAGATGAGCACGATCCTGTTCTCGGTCGGATTCTTCCTGCTGATGGCACTGGCGATGGCGATCGGCGTGATGGCTGGACGCAAGCCGATCAAGGGCAGTTGCGGTGGCATCGGTGCGATGAGCGGGGCCGACTGTCCTGTTTGCGGTGGCGACAGCAGCAAATGCGACAGCAAGGACAGCAGCAAGGAGGAGGGCAGGCGCTCCGGGCCGGCTGCGGCGTATTACGACGCGACTCACGAAGAGCGCTGAACCGACGCTTCCGTCAAGGCACGCACGAACGCGGCGATCCGTGCCGGGTAGTCGGTCACGACGCTGTCCACGCCGAGCTGGTACAACTGGCGCACACGCGCTTCGTCGTTGACCGTCCACGCCGACACCTGCATGCCGAGTGCGTGCGCCGCACGCAGGCGTTTTTCCACGCAGAGTTTCCAGTGCAGGACCAGCAGCCCGGCGCCCAGCGCCTGCGCCAGCCCGAGCGGTTCGGGTCGGCTGCGGTCGCTGACCAGCCCGATCGGGACTTGCGGTGCGTTGTCACGCAGGGCAAGCAGCAACTCGCGGTCGAAGGAGGTCACGGTGGCGCGCTGCTGGAGGTCGAAGTCGCGAAACAGCGCGACCAGGCGGTCCACCATCCGGGTACGCTCGGGCGCTGCAACCGGCTTGATCTCGAGCTGCAGGTGTTCGAGTTCCGGGAATTCCTCCAGCACGCGAGCGATGGTCGGCACCGGTTGCGGGTCCGGCCAGTCGGGTCCGCCGTGACGCGCATCGAGGCGCATCAATTCCGCGACCGACAGGTGTTCGACGAGCCCGCGTGCGCCGGTCGTGCGGCTCAGACTCTCGTCGTGGATCACCACCAGTTCACCGTCGCGCGACAGGCGCAGATCGAGTTCCACGCGGGTGACGCCGACATCGATCGCGCGCCGGAAGCCCGCCAGGGTGTTCTCCGGGGCTTCACCGCGTGCGCCGCGGTGGCCGTAGATCAGCATGCAGGCGCTGCCCAGAGCCGCTGGCGGCGCAGGTAGGTTTCACGGCACAACGCCACGTCGTCGAGGAAACGCGGCAGTTCCTCGAGCAACAGGGCCTGCGGACCGTCGACCAGCGCCTGGTGCGGCTGCGGGTGGAAATCGACCAGCACCAGGTTGGCTCCCGCGACCACGCCCTGCGCGGTGGCGTGCACCACGTCGAGGATGTGGTCCGGCGCTGCCTCGCGCGAGCCGACCGAGTGCGAGGGGTCGATGCAGACCGGCATGCGCGTCAGCCGCTTCACCACCGGGACGTGGGCGAAATCGACCATGTTGCGATGCGGTGCCCCGGCTTCGGTCTTCATGCCGCGCAGGCAGAAGATCACCCGGGTGTTGCCTTCGGTCGCCAGGTATTCCGCCGCGTTCAGCGATTCGTTCAGCGAGATGCCGAAGCCGCGCTTCAGCAGCGCCGGGTAGGTGTGCTGGCGTCCGATCGCTTTCAGCAGCTCGAAGTTCTGGGTATTGCGGGTGCCAATCTGCAGCATCACGCCGGTTGGTCGTCCGAGCCTCTCGAGGGTGTTGTCGATTTCCTCGATATGGCTCTCGTGCGTGACTTCCATCGCGATCACGCGGATGCCGTACTTGCCCGCGAGTTCGAACACCCACGGCAGGCAGGCGGCACCGTGACCCTGGAACGAGTACGGGTTCGTGCGCGGCTTGTAGGCTCCCATGCGCGTGCACACCTGCCCGCGGTCACGCAGTGCGCGCAGCATCGTCTCCACGTTGGCGGGGTTGTCGACCGCGCACAGCCCGGCCATCACGTTCAGGTTGTCCTGGGAGAAGGTCACGCCGTTGTAATCGAAGCCGGCCAGACGCCTTTCGTCCTTGTGGCGCCCGAGCACCCGGTACTCCTCCGAAATGCGCAGCACGCGTTCGACCGCCGGCAGGGCCGCGATCTCGTCACGGTCGAGTGCGACGGTATCGCCGAGCAGATAGACTTCGGTCAGGCGCTGCTGCTGCCCCTGCACGACGTGCGTGCGCACCTCGATGTTCGGCAGCGCGCGCAGGTATTCGTGCGTCTTGCGGTATTCCTCGCCGGATTCATCGATATTCGGGTGCAGGATCAGCAACATCTCAGGGGTTCCCGGGCGGAGTGGTCTGCGGTGGATCCTGGCGGCGCTGGAACACGACCGCACGGACCACGTGCTGGTATTCGAAATAGACGGCGAAATCGTGGTAGTCCCAGCGCGTGATCGGTGGCTGGCCAACCGGGTCGTGCCGGAGTTCCGGTTCACCCCAGTCGGTGCGTACCCGCTCCATCGACGTGCCGCGCGGCGGCAGCGTGGATGCTTCGATATGCCCCTGGCTGCCGATCGGGATCCGCAGTTCGTCTGCATGCGCGCCGAATGCGCACAGCGCCAGCAACAGCGGCAGAAGCCGCACCTTCGCGGTCATGGAAAGCGCTCCCGACCCTGCGGGTCCACCGAGCCGCCGCGACTGCGACGCTTCTGCGACATCTGTACCTGCATCACGTGGCGCGCGAGGATCTGGCGGTCGGCGTCCTGCAGGCTCTCGAAGCGTACCGATACGTTGCGCTCCTCGTTGCCGACCGCCACCACGCTGCCGTAGACCGCGAGCCCGACACGGTTCGGCAGCAGCGTGAGGCGGATCGCCAGTACGGTTCCGGGCGGAGGAGGCGGGTCGGCATGGAACAGGATGCCGCCCTCGCTGAGCGAGACCGTCTGTTCGCTGCCGCCGGCGACGCCCGGCGTCAGCGAGACCAGGTGGCGCGCGAGCAGGTCGAGCTTGCGGTTCAGGTGCCCGAGGTAGGCCTCGACGTTGCGATCCTTTTCGCCGATTGCGTGCAGCATATGGCTGGATTCATGATCCAGCCGCCGCAGCTCACGCAGCAAGCCGAACACTTCACTGTCGGGGAAGTGGCTGTCTGCGGACAGCCCCAGCGGTACACGTGCGCCGACGGCGTGCTGGCTGATCACGACCGGGCAGTCGATGCGGTAGAAATCGCGCTGGTTGCTCGTGGAGCTGTGCATGACGGCGGTTGCTGCATCGCCTCGACGAGAACGTGACCGGCGCAGTATACGGCGTCGTGCCACCAGCCGTGTAGGTCGGCATTCATGCCGACAGGAAGGTCGGATTGAAATCCGACCTGCATCGACGGGGATGTCGGATTGAAATCCGACCTGCATCGACGGGGATGCCGGATTGAAATCCGACCTGCATCGACGGGGATGTCGGATTGAAATCCGACCTACATCGATGGGGATGTCGGATTGAAATCCGACCTACATCGACGGGGATGTCGGATTGAAATCCGACCCACATCGACGGGGATGCCGGATTGAAATCCGACCCACATCGACGGGGATGCCGGATTGAAACCCGACCCACACGTAGGTCGGCATTCATGCCGACGGATGTTCGCAGGTCGGCGTGGCATTCATGCCGACAGCGCATCTGTGCTTAAATGCCGCGATGTTTCGTCCCCTCCCGCTCTTTATCGGCTTGCGCTACGTGCGCGCGCGGCGACGCACGCGCTTCATCTCCGTGGTCTCGGCGGTGGCACTCGGTGGCTTTGCGCTCGGCGTGATGGCGCTGGTCGTCGTGCTGTCGGTGATGAACGGCTTCGACCGCGAGCTGCACCTGCGCATCCTCTCGCTGGTGCCGCACGTGCTGGTGCACGCGACGCAGCCGTTGCAGGACTGGGAGCAACTTGCCCGCACGCTCGAAGACGACCCCGATGTCAGCGCCGCCGCGCCGTTCATCGGTGGTACCGCGATGCTGAGCACGCCGGGCGTGGTGCGCGGCGTGGAGCTGAGCGGAATCCGGCCAGAACGCGATGCGAAGGTCTCGCCGGTCGGGCGCTACATGCGCGAGGGGGAGCTGGCGGCACTGCGTCCGGGGCGCTTCGGCATCGTGATCGGCAATCTGTTGGCGCGCTCGCTCGGGGTGCGCACCGGTGACAGCCTGACGGTGCTGCTGCCCGAACTCAACGTGACACCGGCCGGTGCGTATCCGCGCATGCGCCGCTTCGAGGTGGTCGGTATCTTCGCGGCAGGCGCCCAGGTCGATGCTTCCAGCGCGCTGATCCATCTCGACGATGCGGCACGTCTTTATCGCACCGGCGGTGGAGTACAGGGTATCCGCCTTGCGCTGGTCGATCCCGAACGTGCGCCCGAGGTGCGCCAGCGCATCGCCGCCCGGCTTGGTCCGGACTTCGACGTGCAGGACTGGAGCGTTTCGCAAGGCAGCCTGTTCAGCGCCGTGCGCATGGAGAAGCGCATGGTGACGCTGCTGCTGATGGTCATCGTCGCGGTCGCCGCATTCAATATCGTGTCGATCCTCACAATGGTCGTGGCCGAGAAGCGCGCTGCGATCGCGGTGCTGCGCACGATGGGTGCCTCGCCAGGGCAGGTGATGGCGGTGTTCGGTGTGCAGGGCTCGTTGATCGGCGTGGCGGGTCTGGTCGCAGGGCTCGCCGTGGGTGTGCCGCTTGCCTGGTACATCGGTTCCGTCACGGCAGCGATCGAGCAATTGTTCGGCTTTCGTCTGTTCGACCCGACCGTCTACTTCATCAGCTACATCCCTTCGCACGTACAGGCCGGTGATGTGCTGCTGATCACGGCATGTGGCCTGTGCCTCGCGGTACTTGCCACGCTCTACCCGGCGCGCCGTGCAGCGCGGATCGGTCCTGCAGAGGCGCTGCGTTATGAATGATGCCGAGAACAGTCCGTCGGTGCTCGAATGCCGGGGGCTCGGCAAATCCTACCGTGAGGGCCCGCGTCTGCTGCGCGTGCTGGATGGTGTCGATCTGCTGGTGCGCCGTGGCGAGCGGGTTGCGATCGTCGGGCAGTCGGGTTCTGGCAAGAGCACGCTGCTGAACATGCTCGGCGGGCTCGACCTGCCGGATGCGGGCGAGGTGCGGGTCGACGGGCGCGTGATCAGCGCGCTCAGCGAGCGTGAGCGGGGAACGCTGCGCAACCGGGCGCTAGGCTTCGTCTACCAGTTCCACCACCTGCTCGGCGAGTTCGACGCGCTCGAGAACGTGGCAATGCCGTTGCTGATCCGCGGCGACGCACCGGTGAAGGCCGCCGCACTGGCGGGCGAGCTGCTCGCGCGCGTCGGGCTGGCGGAACGCCTGCAGCACAAGCCGGGCGAATTGTCGGGTGGCGAGCGCCAGCGCGTCGCGATCGCACGCGCGCTGGTGACCACGCCGCGCTGCGTACTGATGGATGAACCGACCGGTAACCTCGACCAGGCGACCGCGGGCGAGATCCACGCGCTGATGGACGAACTCAACCGCGATCTGGGTACCAGCTTCGTGATCGTGACGCACGACCCACAGCTTGCGGGGCGCATGGACCGCGTGCTGACGCTGGCGCAAGGCCGCCTGCACGAGGGGCGTTGAATGGGTGCCGCGTGGCGTTTGGCGTTGCGGATCGGTCTGCGCTATGCGGGCAGTTCGCACCGCGGTGCGCTGGTCGCGTTCATTTCCCGCGTCTCCACGACCGGACTGGTGCTCGGCGTGGCCTTGCTGATCGTGGTGCTGTCGGTGATGAACGGTTTCGATCGCGAGCTGCGCGAGCGCATCCTGTCGCTGGTGCCGCACGTGTCGCTGCAGCCGCTGACACCACTGACCGACTGGCAGGGCCTGGCTGCGGCGGTCGAGGCCCATCCGGACGTGGTCGCAGCGGCTCCGTACGTCGATCTGCAGGCGCTGCTGATGTACCGCGGACGTGTGATGCCGGTGCTGCTGCACGGCGCCGATCCGGGCGCGGAGGCGCGTATCTCGACGATCGGTTCGTATTTGCAGTCGGGCAGTCTGCAAGCGCTGGATGGTTCGACCGACCGGGTGATCGTCAGTGAATCGCAGGCGCAACGGCTCGGGATCGCCGTGGGCGACAGCCTGCTGCTGCTGGTGCCGGATACGAATGCGCAGGGACAGGTGGTGCCGCGTACCAGTCGGGTCCTGCTGGCCGGGATCTATCGCACCGGTACCGAGGTCGACAACCTGCTGGCGCTGACCGGACTGCACACGGCGATGCGCCTGCGCGGTACGCCGGAGACGGTACAGGGCATCCGCTTCCAGGTGCGGGATCTGTTCGCCGCGCCGCGCGTGCAGCACGAGGTGGTGCAGGGGCTGGGCATCGAGGTGTACGCACTCGACTGGACGCGCACCCACGGCAACCTCTACGAGGCGATCCGCCTGTCGCGCAACATGGTCGGCATCCTGTTGTTCCTGATCATCGCAGTCGCGGTGTTCAACGTCGTCTCGACGCTGTTCCTGATCGTGAAGGACAAGGAAGGCGACATCGCGATCCTGCGCACGCTCGGCGCGAGTCCGGCCGCGATCATGGGGGTGTTCGTCGTCCAGGGCACCTTGATCGGCCTGACTGGTGCCGTGATCGGTGGGTTCGCCGGTGTGCTGCTCTCGCTCGGGGTCACCGATGCGGTTGCGTTGCTCGAGCGCGTGCTTGGCGTGCAGTTCCTGAAGGCCGAGGTCTATCCGGTGAGCTATCTGCCGTCTGCGCTGGCGTGGCGGGACGTGGCCCAGGTCTGCGGTGTGGCGCTCGCGATGAGTTTCGTCGCCACACTCTATCCCTCGTGGCGCGCCGCGCGTATGCAGCCTGCCGAGGTGTTGCGCTACGAGTGAGCGCGACGGCGTTGGCGCGCGCGCCATTGCGCCTGCACCGTGATGCGCCATGCGAGCCGGGTCAGCGCCCAGCACGCCGTGGCGAGCGTGATGCCGCTGATGACGCTGCCGAGCAGCAGCGGTTGCCAGATCGCAGACAGTTCGGCTGCAATCGTATCCGCGTCGAAATGCGCCAGCGTCAGGCCAACCGGCTGGCCGAGCAGCTTCGTTCCCAGCAGGTATTCGACATACAGGATCGGCGGTAGCGTCAGCGGGTTGGAGATCCACACCGTGAGCACGGCCAGCGTGAGGTTGCAGCGCAGGCGCAGTGCTGCCGCTGCCGCGATCAGCATGTGCATCGGCAGCGGTTGCAGCCCGACAAACACGCCGACGGCTATGGCCAGCGAAACCGGGCGGCGGCTGAGATGGAACAGCCCCGGGTCATCCAGCAGTGCGGCGAGCGGGCGCAGACTGCGTCGCGCGACCAGGTGCTGCGGCTGCGGCAGGATGCGACGCAACATCCGGCGTGGCATGTGTTGCTCAGCCCTGCCGCGAGGGCTGCGACGGCTGGCGCCGTGACGCCAGACGCGCTTGCCACTCGAGCTGCACGCCGATACACCACAGTGCACGCACCAGCGCCCAGGCCGGCGTGCTGCAGACGAGCGCAAATCCCGCACTGCCGATCGGCATCTGCATCGGGATTGCGGGCGGTCCTGGCGACAGTCGGCGGATGAAAGGGCGTGGCATGAGACGAATCATCGCATATCGCGCGACCCTCAGGCGCTGGCATCGTTGCCGTTAGTCGCGCTTGCGCTGCCCGTAGGGGTGGTGCTTGCGAGCGTGGATCGGCCGACTTCTCCAGGGACAGGGGAACCTCGCGTGATCGCAGGGATGCTTGCCGGCGCGGCCGGTATCGTCGTGGTCAGCCGTTTGCCCGTACTGCCGGAGGCCGGGGTGCTGGTGGCGGTTCTGGCGTGCAGCGTCGCACTGGTCTGTGCGCCGCAGCGCTGGCTGCGGATTGCCGGCTGTGCGGGACTCGGACTGGTCTGGGGCTGCCTGCGCGGGCACGAGGCGCTGGCGCGCGCGCTGCCACCGATGCTCGACGGCAGCGAGCTGGCGGTGCGGGTGTGCATCGAGGGCCTGCCGCAGCGGCGCCTCGGCGAGCGTGGGGAGCAGTGGCGGCTGCGCGCACGCATTCTCGATCCGTTGCCGCAGGCGCAAGGGCCATTTGCACGCTGGCAGGGACGCCGTGTCGAGTTCAGTTGGTACGGCGTTGGCGAGTTCGCCCCTGGCGAGGTGTGGTCGATGCGCCTGCGTCTGCGTTCACCGCGCGGCTTCGTGAACCCTGGCGGACTCGATTACCAGGTGTGGCTGCTGGGGCAGGGCGTGGATGCCACCGGCTACGCCGTCGCCAAGGTGCCCCCCCGGCGGCTTGCCGACACCGACTGCAAAGTGGCAGCCGACCGTTGGCGGCACGGCCTGCGCACCCGGCTCGAACGGCATTTCGGTGAGGAGCCGCAACTCGGTCGGCTGCTGGCGGTCACGCTGGGCGACGCCTCGCGTTTCACGCCCGCCGACTGGGATCTGTTCGCGCGCACCGGCACCACGCACCTGATGGTGATCAGCGGGATGCATATCACGCTGGTCGCGATGCTGGTGATCGCGCTTGCGACCAGCCTGGTGCGGCGCATCCCCAGGCTGTTGCTGTACCTTCCCGCACGCAGTTGGGGTGTGCTGGCGGCGCTGCCGGCGACGCTGGCCTATGCGCTGCTCGCCGGCATGGGTGTATCGGTACAGCGCGCGCTGCTGATGGTCACGATCGCATTCCTGTACGCGCTGCGCGAGCGTACGCTGCAGCCGTGGCTCGCCTACACCAGCGCGCTGCTGGCGGTGCTCCTGGTGCAGCCGCTGGCGGCGCTGCAGAGTGGCTTCTGGCTCAGTTTCATCACGGTGGGTGCGCTGCTGCTTGCCTACGGCGGGCGCGTCGCGGCGCCTTCGCGGATCGAGTTGCTGTGGCGTCCGCAACTGGTGGTCGCGTTCGCGCTGCTGTGCCCGTTGCTGTTCCTCGGTCTGCCGCAGGCGCCGCTGGCACCGCTGGTGAATGCGGTCGCGATCCCGCTCACCGACCTGCTGATCGTGCCGAGCGCGCTGCTCGGTTGCCTGGTGCTGCCAGCGGGTGATGCCGTCGCGTGGCTGCCACTGAAACTGGCGCTGCTCGGGCTGGACCTGCTGGATGTCCTGCTGCGCTTCGCCGCACGCGCAGGAAGTTCGCTGCCAGCCATCCCACTGGCAACCGATGGCTGGCGGCTGACGCTGGCCGCGCTCGGCTGCGCATGGCTGGTGCTGCCGCGCGGCTTTCCGGGCCGTATTGCGGCAGTGGCGCTGCTGCTGCCCTTGCTGGCGCCTGCGCGTCAGAACGCGTCGGCACTCGAACTGACGATGCTCGACGTCGGCCAGGGTACCTCGGTGCTGGTGCGTACTGCGGCGCATACGCTGGTCTACGACGCCGGGCCACGCTTCAGCGAACGTTTCGATGCCGGCAGCGCGATCGTCGCGGGTGCGCTGCGCGCCGCCGGGGTGCGCACGCTCGACCGTCTGGTGCTCAGCCACGCCGACACCGACCATGCCGGTGGTGCCAGCGGCTTGCTGGCGACGTACCCGGCATCGGATGTACTCGGTGCGCCGCTGTCTGCGTCCGTGCAGGCCCGTGCGTGCGAGCGTGGCGAAGCGTGGTCGTGGGACGGGGTGGAATTTCGCGTACTGCATCCGCCGTCGGGATTTGCCGCCAGCGACAACGACGGCTCCTGCGTGCTGCGCATCGAAACATCCGGTCATGTGTTCCTGCTCGCGGGCGACATCGAGGCGCGAGCCGAATCGTCGTTGCTGACGCACGACCCCGCACTGCTTCAGGCCGATGTGCTGCTGGTGCCGCACCACGGCAGCCGCAGTTCTTCCAGCGCGGCGTTCCTCGCGGCGGTTGGTCCGGGCATCGCGCTGGTCTCCGCCGGTCACGGCAACCGCTTCGGTCATCCGCATCCGCAGGTGCTCGCGCGCTACCGCGACGCGGGCACGCGCGTGTTGCAGACGTCCGTGCACGGCGCAGTGCGTCTGCGCGTCGAGCGCGACGGGCACTTCGCCGCACCCGAGTGCTGGCGCATCCGGCATCGGCGCTTCTGGTTTGTCGTCGACGCCGACGCGGCTGCTGCGTGCCGACCTCTGTATTCGTAGGTCGCCATTCATGGCGACGGGATTGCCGTCGCCGTTCCTGTCGGGCTGAAATCCTGTCGGGTTGAAACCCGACCTACGTCATGTCGGGTTGAAACCCGACCCACAGCCTGCATTCGTAGGTCGCCATTCATGGCGACGGGAATGCCGTCGCCCGTTCCTGTCGGGTTGAAATCCTGTCGGGTTGAAACCCGACCTACATCATGTCGGGCTGAAGCCCGACCTACGTCAGGTGCCTGAAACCCGCCCTACGGTCTGTATTCGTAGGTCGCCATTCATGGCGACGGGAATGTCGTCGCCCGTTCCTGTCGGGGTGAAATCCTGTCGGGTTGAAACCCGACCTACGTTATGTCGGGCTGAAGCCCGACCTACGTCAGGTGCCTGAAGCCTGACCTACGGTCTGCATTCGTAGGTCGCCATTCGTGGCGGCACTCAGGCCTGTGGCCTGTGTTTCGATCGCGTCGACCGTGCAGTCGAGCGTCGCGTGTGCCAGGCGCGCCCGTACGCGCTGCCCCACCGTGACCTCATGCGCCTCGCACAACACGTGGCCGGCGCTGTCGCTGACGATCGCGTAGCCGCGTGCGAGGGTGGCCAGCGGGCTGAGCGAGGCGAGCAGGTGTGCGAGGCTGGCAAAACGTGCTTCGCGTGCCGCGAGCTGGTGGCGAATGCCGGTCTTGAGGCGCCTGCCGAGGTGTTCGACGCTGCGCTCGCGCACATCGAGACGGCGTTCGGGTGACTGTGCGGTGAGGGTGGTCTGCACCTGTGCAAGCCGTGCCTGCGCGTGTGCCAGCCGGTGACCGATCGCAGTGCGCAGGCGCAGCTCCAGTTCGTCCAGCCGTTGCGCCTGCTCGCGCAACCGGCTGCCCGGGTGACGCAGGCGGCGGCTCAGCCACTCGAGTCGTTGCGTGTGAGCAGTGAGTTCGCGCCGCGCCAGTTGCAGCAGGCGCTGACGGGTGGCGGTGAGTGTGCGCAGCAACTGGGCCCGATCGGGCGCCAGCAGCTCGGCTGCGGCCGACGGGGTAGGCGCGCGTACGTCGGCGACCAGATCCGCTATCGTGAAGTCCGTTTCATGTCCGACCGCGCTGATCACGGGGAGCGCGCTGGCGTGGATCGCGCGGGCGACGATCTCCTCGTTGAACGCCCACAGATCCTCGAGCGACCCCCCGCCACGGCCAACGATCAGCACGTCGAGTGGTGGATCCAGTGTGGCTGCCCAGCGGTTCGCGCTGAGAATCGCGGCGGCGATCTGCGCGCCGGCGCCTTCGCCCTGCACCGCAACCGGCAACACACTGACGAGCAGTGAGGGGTAGCGGCGGCGCAGCACGGTCAGGATATCGTGCAGCGCGGCGCCGGTTGCAGAGGTGATCACGCCGAGGTGCGTCGGAAAACGCGGCAGCGCACGCTTGCGCTCCAGTGCGAACAGGCCCTCGGCGGCCAGGCGCGCGCGCAGTGCCTCGAGCGCACGCTGCAGAGCGCCGGCGCCGGCAGCCTCGATTTCCTGGACGATCATCTGGTACTCGCCGCGTGCGGTGTACAGACTGACCGTGCCGCGCACGAGCACCCGTTCGCCGTGGCGCGGACGCAGGCGTGTGCGCGCGTTGCGGTTGCGGAACATCGCGCAGCGCAGTTGCCCCTGTTCGTCCTTCAGCGTGAAGTACCAGTGGCCGGAACTCGGAGCGGAGAAGTTCGAGATCTCGCCCTCGACCCACACCGATGGAAACGCGGCTTCCAGCAGTTCGCGGCTGTGCCGGTTCAGCTCCGAGACGCTGTAGACGCGGCGCGTGTCGTCGTTGCTCACCATCCGTTTACCCCGTCCATTTCCCGAAGCAGATCCTAACACCAGACGTGGGTCGGGCTTCCGCCGCCTGACGTAGGTCGGGTTTCAACCCGACATGACGTGGGTCGGGTTTCAACCCGACAGGATTTCAACCCGACAGGAACGGCGACGGCATTCCCGTCGCCATGAATGGCGACCTACGAATGCAGGCTGTGGGTCGGGTTTCAACCCGACATGACGTAGGTCGGGTTTCAACCCGACAGGATTTCAACCCGACAGGAACGGCGACGGTAATCCCGTCGCCATGAATGGCGACCTACGGGCGCTGGCATCACCGACAGGCGGGAAACAGATTCGCGACCAGCACCGGCAGCGCGGTTTCCACCCGCAGCACGCGCGATCCCAGCGACGCGGATGTGAAACCCGCGCCATCGAACAGACGCAGCTCATAATCGCTGAAACCGCCTTCAGGGCCGATGGCGAGCGTCACCGGTTCGCTGCCCGCAGGAGCAAGCTGCGCGGCCGCCGCCGGATGCGCGATCACGCCGCGTGTGTTCGCGGCAATCGCCGGGAGTTCGTCCTCGACGAAGGGCTTCAACCGCGAGCGCAGCGCGACTTCGGGCACGACGGTGTCGATCGCCTGTTCGAGCCCGTCGCGCAGCCAGCCGTCGATGGCGGCCGGCGCCAGCAGCGGACTCTGCCAGTAGCTCTTGTCGACCCGCCACGCGTTGACCAGCCAGATGTGCTTGATGCCGAGCTCGGCGGCGCTGCGCAGCACGCGGCGCAACATCTTCGGACGCGGCAGCGCCAGTACCAGCGTCAGCGGCAACGGTGCCGGCGGTGGGGTGTCGAGTCGGAATCGGATCAGTGCACGAGCCTCTTCGAGTGCCTCGACCACGCCCTCGCCGAGCGCACCGTTGCGCAGACCGACCCGCAGACGCCTCCCTGGCGCAGGCGGCCACAGGCCAGCGCGTTGCGGGTAGCGCGCCAGCGCAACTGCCGCCAGCTCCGGCTCGCGCAGCTCATCGGGCGCGAGCAGCAGCAGGTTCATCGTGCCACCGGCACCGCCCACAGGTCGTAGTTGTCGGCGCTTTCGATGCGCACGCGCACGATATCGCCGGCGTTCAGTCCGTCGGCTTCGCGCAGGTGCACGATGCCGTCGATTTCGGGAGCGTCGGCACTCGAACGTGCGCAGGCACCGTCATCCTCGACGGTGTCGACGATCACGTCGATTTCGCGGCCGACCTTCGCCTGCAACCGGTCAGCACTGATCTCGGCCTGCAGCTCCATCAGGCGCTGCCAGCGATCCTCCTTCACTTCCTCGGGCACCGGGTCGGGAAGCGCGTTCGCCGCCGCTCCGTCGACCGGCGAGTAACGGAAACAGCCGACGCGATCGAGCTCCGCGTCGTCGAGAAAATCCAGCAATTCCTCGAATTCGGCCTCGGTCTCGCCCGGGAAGCCGACGATGAAGGTGCTGCGCAGCGTCAGGTCGGGGCAGATCGCACGCCACCCGGCGATGCGCTCCAGCATGCCTTCGGCGGTTCCGGGGCGCTTCATCCGCTTCAGGATGCGCGGATTGGCGTGCTGGAACGGGATGTCGAGGTACGGCAGGATCTTGCCTTCGGCCATCAGCGGCACGATGTCGTCGACGTGCGGATACGGGTAGACGTAGTGCAGGCGTACCCAGACGCCGAGCTCACTGAGTGCGCGACACAGCTCCAGCATCCGCGTCTTCAGTGGCCGCCCCTGCCAGAAGCCGGTGCGGTATTTCAGGTCCACGCCGTAGGCACTGGTGTCCTGCGAGATGATCAGCAGCTCGCGCACGCCCGCCTTGACCAGCCGCTCGGCTTCCTCCATGACCTCGCCGATCGGCCGGCTCACCAGATCACCGCGCAGTTGCGGAATGATGCAGAAGCTGCAGCGATGGTTGCAGCCTTCGGAGATCTTCAGGTACGCGTAATGCCGCGGCGTGAGTTTCACGCCCTGCGGCGGAACCAGGTCGACGAAAGGGTCGTGCTCGCGCGCTGGCGCCGGCACGTGCTGGTGCACTGCGCTGACCACGACCTCGTAGGCCTGCGGCCCGCTGACGCTCAGCACCTGCGGGTGCACGCGCGTGATTTCCTCGGCGATCGCGCCCATGCAGCCGGTCACGATCACACGTCCGTTCTCGCGGATCGCCTCGCCGATCGCGTCCAGCGACTCCTGCTTCGCGCTGTCGATGAAGCCGCAAGTATTGACCACGACGATGTCGGCGTCCTCGTAGGTCGGCACCACGCCGTAACCATCGAGGCGCAACTGGGTGAGGATGCGTTCGGAATCGACCAGTGCCTTCGGGCAGCCGAGGCTGACGAATCCGACTTTGGGTTGGCTCATGGGTGGCCTCGCAGGGAAAGGGGGGCGCATTTTACGCGACGGTGTGGCCGGATATCGCGGGAAAATCAATCATTCTCGCTGCTT
The DNA here is from genome assembly GCA_024234165.1 of Pseudomonadales bacterium. Classification (NCBI taxonomy): domain Bacteria; kingdom Pseudomonadati; phylum Pseudomonadota; class Gammaproteobacteria; order Pseudomonadales; species Pseudomonadales bacterium. The sequence goes on along the minus strand of JACKOP010000002.1, from coordinate 626,407 downwards.
GCCGGTGCGCCGCAGCCCCGAGTCGCAGACGGGTCCATGGCAACGTCGAGGCTCTTCCATACGAGGGCGATGCGTCGCGCCAGGTCATGACGTGCGACCGTGTCATCGATGCTCGCCAGCGCCTGTATCACGGCGCGCTGTGTTTCGGCAGTGGCGGCGGACGCCCGATCCAGCGGCGCCTGCAGCGCCTCGGCACGCACGGGATCCTGTTTCATGCGCAGAGCGAGCAGTTGGCGGTTCAGCAACAGGGGCAGTGCCGGCTGCTGCTCCAGCAATGCGATTGCCCGCGATGTCTGGCCCTGTTGGTCAAGGCAGGTGGCGAGTGCGTGCAGCAGAGGCGGTTTGCCAGGATGGCGCAGCAGCGCTTCGATCAAATGATGTTCGGCCTCTTCGTAGCGCCCTTCGGTGAGCCACAACCGGCACAGGTGCACATGGAAAGCAGGATTCCCGTCGTTGCGTGCAATCGCCTGACGATGGAAGTGTTCCGCTCCTTCGTGATCCAGTTCTGCTTCGCGACAGGTGCCGAGCAGGTGGAAAAGATAGGCCGGCGACCGGCCACAGAGCAGCACCCGGGTCAGATGCCGTTCGGCGCCCAATGCGTCGCCACGGCTGAGCTGTGCACGGCCGAGAAGCTCCCAGCATTCCGGGACGAAGCGTGCTTCATGCTCGATCCGCTGCTGCCAGTGGGCGGTGTCGAGCGGCAGTGCGGGATCATCGGCAAGCGTCTTGAGTCGTCGTTGCAGGTTGCCCGTGAGAAGCGTCGGGGCCGCAGTGGCGGATTGCGTGCTGGCCACCTGCAGGAGTTCCTGCGCTGATTCGCTCCGGTCTGGAACCCAGCAGGGCGATTCGTTCCCGGCGCGATGATCGGCGGCTTGCAGCAACCGTTGCCACAGCGCTTCGAGCTGATCGAGCAATGCGGGCGACAGCCGTTCGCGGATGCTCTCTTCCATGCGGTCGTGTGCCAGCGAGTGGCGAATCGGGGACGGTGTTTGCGGGTTCAGTGCCAGGCCGAATCGTGTGTTGATGCTGTCGATGACCGGCAGCCCGGCGAGCAGTGCCTGCTGGGTCACGACGAGACATTGCTCACGGGCGTGTTCCAGTAACGCCAACACGCGGCGCTGGCAGGCAAGCCACATCCGCGCGGCCTGCTCGGGTTGCTGCCAGAAGCTGGCGTGCAGCATGGTGTTGCCACTCCCGACTGCCAGTGCCTGGCTATGGCGACGGTAAAGCGATTGCACGCTGCCACTCCAGTGCCGCAGCAGCACCAGGTAGCGTCCCTGCGTACCGAGAACCTGTCGCCAGGCGGGCAGGAACAGGCAGGTGCGCGGATCCTTCATGCCCCACGGGCCGGCTGTCGTGGCGGTGCGATGTTCCACGTAGCGTTGCAGCAGATCCTGCCGGATCGCTGGGTCAAACGGAGCAGAATCGTGAAAGCGCCAGTCGGTACCGTTCATGCGCAGCAGCCGGTCGTGCAGGTCGACCAGCAGCATGTCTTCATGGTGGCCTTCGGGATTGGAGACGGCCGGCGGCATCAGGTAATGCCCCATGTCCAGGCCGGCGTGATGGAGCCAGTTGGCAAGAGAGGATGAGAGCGAGCGATGGAAGGCGAGGATGAGCATCAAGTCGCAGGGTCGCTGTCGTAGCCGAGCATGCGGTCGCGAAACTCCTCGCAGCGGCGATGGTAAGCCGCGGTGGTCTTCGGCATCGGCACGCGCGCACCGGCCAGGTATTCGATCACCTGCTTGCCTTCGCAGATGATGCGTACCGCTTCGTCCGCATCGCGCAGATCGCGTTCGGTCGGCTGCGCGGGCAATTGCGGGCGGAAGTCGAGCACCGCCTCGCACGCGGCGACGAAGCGCGGCCAGACGCGGAAGATCACCGGATCGCTCTTCATCGTCTCCGCCTCCAGCTTGGCAGCGGCGGCGAGTTCGTGGATGCGCTCCGCAAAGCCATCGAAACCGGGTAACGGCGCGAACACCTGCTCCATCCTGTCGGCAAGCCCGTCGATGTCGCGCATGGCGCGTGCGATCTTCATGTAGCGACTTTCGTACACGGTCGCGAGCGGCAGCGTAAAGGCCTTGAACGGCTCTCCCCACAGCTCGTCGATGCCTTCTTCGCCGCTGTAGTGCTTCACGAAGCGGCCGAGTTCGAGCGCTTCCTTGAAGCAGTCGCCGCACTGCTTCATCAATTCGTTCTCGACGCTGATTTCCACGCCCATCTCGGCGAGCTCGACGATCGTCGTGAACACGTCGGTAGCGCGGTTGAACAGCGCACCGGCCAGCATCGCTGCGTTGACGCGCTTGCGCGTCGGGTCGGTTTCGGTCTCCCACGCGGCGCGCGCGCGTGCCAGCTTGCGACCGGGGGTGTTGATGCCGTCTTCGGTGTGGTGGAAGGCACGCTTGGTCATCTGGTCGATCAGGCGTTTCTTCTCGGGCAGCGAGTTCTCGGGTGGGGCGTAGTAGCGGATCCAGTACCCGTCGTAGAAGATCACGGGCTTGCCATCGAGCACCTCGAGGGTGCCGTCCTTGACTGCTTCGTTCATGTGGCGTGAGCGGGTTGCGCCTCCGGTTGCCGCGACGGGCGGCATTATAGTCCTGGATGAGTCGGGCGGCCCGGAATGGTGTTATGGCAGGGTCGTGAGCCATGCCGTGAGGTACGGTTGACGCAGCGCGTATAAATAAAGGACATTTGCGGCCCTTCGTGATGAGTACGCCAGCAGGTGCAGGGAGCCCATGAACGAACCAGAAGTCTTGACCGTGAATCTTGGTGCCAGCGTGAAGCCGGCAGATCCGGTTGCAGTGAAGGCGTCTGCAGGGCACGACGCACCTGGCCAGGAGCAGGACCATGCCGCCGAGGGCGCAGCGGCGCAGTTCAGCGGTGCTCTGGACAGTTGCGGACCACGGATGATCACGGGCTGGCTGTGTGATCGCAACAACCCTGCGGCGCGCATCGAATTCGAAGTGCTGGCCGATGGCGTGCAGGCAGCACGCGGTGTAGCCGAACGGTTTCGCAAGGATCTGCTCGACGCAGGCATAGGTGACGGCAAGCACAGTTTCAGCATCCTGATTCCCGAAGTGATGCTCGATGGCAAGTCGCGATCGGTCGAGGTGCGGGAACTCCACACGGGTTACCAGTTGATCGGCTCACCGGTGACGTTCGAGGGTGTACGTGCGGTGCGTGGCGAGATTGTGCTCGACGGCACGGCACTGGTCGGCTACGCCAGGCTGGACGACGCGACGACCGACGTGTCGACCGTGGAAGTGTTCGAGGACGGCAAGTCGCTGGCCACCGGTACCGGCTGGTACGACAGCGCCGAGGCAGGTCGGGTGCGTTTCCATGTGCCTCTTCCGGCCAGCGTCTTCGATGGACGTCCGCACGGGTTCCTGGTGCGGCTCGTCGGCGAGCCGGTCGCGCTGGGGACGGCGGCGCTGATCATGCCGTACCAGGCGACACCGGAAGAGGCGTTGCTGCGTTACGCGCGCGAGGGCATGAAGCCGACGCTGGCGATGGCCGCCGGCTTTCGCTACCAGGCGCTGACCCGCTCGCTGGAGGTGCTGCCTGCACGCGTCGCAGACCAGGCCGAGCTCGGTTTGCGTATCGCGCAGCTGCAGCGTGCGCACGCAAAACTGGTACGCGGTTTCAGCGAAACCGACCGTGACTTCGATCCCCTGGTGTTTCCGCCCGAGGCGGCTCCACGGGTTTCGATCGTGATCCCGATGCACAACAAGTTTCACGTCACCTACCACTGCCTGCTGTCGCTGCTGGTGGCGCCCAACGAGGCGAGTTTCGAGCTGATCCTCGTCGATGACGGATCGAGCGACGACACCACGCGCATTCCCGAACTGGTGCAGGGCGTGCAGTACCTGCGCAACGAGGATGCCGTCGGCTTCGTGCGCGCGTGCAACCGCGGTGGATCGCAGGCGCGCGGCGAATATATCGTGATGTTGAACAACGACACCGAGGTGACGCCGGGTTGGCTCGACGAGCTGTTGTGGGCCTTCGAGCACTTCGACGGCGTGGGCATGACGGGAGCGAAACTCCTGTACCCCGATGGCACGCTGCAGGAAGCGGGAGGCATCGTCTGGAGCAGCGGCAACCCGTGGAACTACGGTCGTCGTGCCAATCCACACGATCCACGCTTCTGCTATGCGCGTCAGACGGATTATCTGTCGGGCGCGTGCGTGATGCTTCCGATCTCGTTATGGAACGAGATCGGTGGTTTCAGCGAGACGTACGTCCCCGCGTATTTCGAGGATACCGATCTCGCATTCCAGGTGCGTGAACGCGGTTACAAGACGGTGTACGTGCCTTACGCGCAGATCATCCATTTCGAGGGTGTCAGCAGCGGAACCAGCGTGACTTCCGGCATGAAGCGCTTCCAGGAAATCAACCGGCCGAAGTTCAAGAGCCGCTGGATCGCTGCGTGCCGCAACAACGGCAAGGAGGGTGTGGACCTCGAGTTGCACAAGGACCGCAACGTCGAGTTCCGTGCGCTGGTGATCGATGCCGAGACACCGATGCCCGACCAGAACGCCGGCAGCTATGCGGCGATCCAGGAAATGCGCATGCTGCAGGCGTTGGGCTTCAAGTGCACCTTCGTCGCCCAGAACATGGCGTACATGGGGCGCTATACGGACGATCTGCAGCGCATGGGTATCGAGACTGTCTACGCGCCGTTCGCCGTCAGCGTCAACGAGCTCATCGAGCGCCGCGGAGCGGAGTTCGACCTCATCTATATCACGCGCTATTACGTCGCCCGCGAATGCGTCGACCATATCCGCCGGCACGCACCCGATGCCCGGATCGTGCTGATGAATGCAGACCTGCATTTCCTGCGTGAACTCCGGGCCGCACTGAACAGCGGCAACCCGGAAGCCATCGCACGTGCGGTCGAAACACGTGATTCCGAACTTGAAACGATGCGCAAGGTCGATCTGGTGCTGTCGTATACCGATGTCGAGAAGGCAGTGATCCTGTCGCACAACCTCGACTCCACGAAAGTTGCGAAATGTCCCTGGGTGTGTGAAACCGTTGCGGCAGTGGCGCCTTTTCCGTCGCGTCGCGACGTGGCTTTCCTTGGCGGCTACAACCACGCGCCAAACCTCGAGGCAGTCGAATGGTTCGTGCGCGAAGTGATGCCGGCCTTGCGCGCGGCCTTGCCGGGCGTGCGGCTGCGGCTCTACGGCAGCAACGCCCCGAAGGCGCTGCGCACGCTGAGCGCCGAGCACGACGACGTGGTCCTCGAGGGTTGGGTTGCGGACGTCGCGGAGGTCTATTCCACCTGTCGTGTCTTCATCGCACCGCTGCAGAGCGGAGCGGGCATCAAGGGCAAGGTGATCGGTGCGCTGGCACAGGGCGTGCCTTGCGTGTTGTCACCGGTGGCGGCGGAAGGGATCGCGTTTGGTGACGGAGTCGAGGCCGTGGTCGCGCGTACGCCTGCCGACTGGGTGGATGCGATCCGACGCCTGCACGAGGACGCATCGGCCTGGGCGGCGATGTCGCAGCGCGCCCATCGTTTCGCAGCGCAACACTACGACATGAAGAGCGGCGTCGCGGACATGCAGGCGGCGCTGCAGGAAGCAGAGATATTCACCACCACCGACAATCGGACGCTGGCCTGCCGCTGATCAGGGTGGGCCACCAGATTCATATGCATATGCGAGGTAATTGATCATGCAGGGAGCGCAACCCACTTTTCTGGTCGACGGCGTCAGTGCCATCGCGATTCACAATGGCGTGGCGCGGCTGCAGTTCATGCGGCTCGGCGTCGACGGCAAGCCGGTCAACAGCCATGAAGTGCACGTGCCGCTGGCCGCGGTAAAACCGATACTGGACGCGTTGCGGAAGATTCCAGCGGCATGACAGGAGTCAGGCGAGCCATCGACCGATTGCATGGATCGATGTGATTCGGGTTTGCAAAAAACTGATCATCGGGATTATCGATACATGAAAAAATTCATTTTTGTGGCCGGCTGCGCCAGATCGGGAACCGGTGCGCTGGCGCAGCTTCTCTCCGCGAGCGATGACATCGTCATGGGGATGGAAAGGTTCGGTCACCTGGAAAGCAAGGGCAGTTTTTCTTTGACACCGGAACATTTTGAAAAGGAAAGATTTTTCGATGTCCGGGATGGCGATACGTTCTACGGGAATTTCGATGAATTCCACCGCCATGACAGGAAAATAAGGGAGAAATTCGATTCATGCATTTACATTGGTGATAAAAGGCCGGAGTTGTATGAGTGTTATGACGAGATTTTTCAGATATTTCGTGATGCGGTTGTTTTTTTCATATATCGGAATATCCGGGAAGTTGCTTCTTCGTATCAGGGACGCGTTACTGAAAGGAATAATTGGCCGGCCGACAAGAACTTCCGTGCTGCGGTGATGGAGTGGAACCGTTCCTTGTTTTTGACCAGAGAGGCCATCAGGAAGGGATACAATATAAAATGTGTGGATTATGAAAGTGTATTCTTGAACCATGACAGACTGAACGTGATTTTTTCGACGCTGGGATTGGTGCTCGATGCCGACGGATGGGAGAGGGCCAATGCAGTCATTGCCAGGTCGGAGCAGCTGAACAAAGAAAGGGTAAACCTGCTCAGCGCTGACGAAGAGGATTTCGTTGCAGAGAACGCCAAGGAGTTTCTGGTAAGGGATATCGAAAAATCCAACATACTCAGACTGTAATGGCAGGCATCTGCTCCATGTGATCATTGTGCAGGGTGCAGTTGGAAGCCATGCACTCATGGTCTCCAGTCTGCTCGCAGCCTATTCAGGGTGACCGTGGCATGCGGCGCGGCAAGCTTCAGTCGTAGACGTATTTGTACGGTTTCCGAAGGGAGCGTTACCACGCCGCCGCGCGTGGTCCACTTGGAGGAGACAGGAATCTCCACCGCCAGTGCCGCGATCTCGACGCCCGAGGTGTTGAGTGCAAGTACATCGACAGTTGACTGCGTGGTGGAAAGGAAGGCGCCGTACACCATCAGTCGGCCTGGCATTGCAGGTGCCGCGGGAGACATCACATAAGCCCCTGGATGTTCGCAGCCGGAAGCACTGCTGCAGGGAAGGTCTTGTGTGGCCAGGGTCATCGCCTGAGTTCCGTCAGCCAGTGCTGCAGAGAATGTGGACGGGGTGCACCCAGAGCAATCGCTCCAATGACGCCAGCCGTCGGGAATCCCCGTGGCAAAGGATGTTTCCAGAACTGGTACGGATTTGCAGCGTCCGGAACGGCAACGTCCGACCGGACACGCTGCGCCTTCCGCCGCGTTCTCACACGACCCGGCCGCAGTCTGATATAGCTGCAGCCAGTCGGCGACAGGGTCGGACGGGAGGATGGTCATGCAAGTAGGAACGTCGGGGCAGGCCTGGAAAAAATCCCATGCCCAGACAGCGCTGAATGGTACGTTTTCGTCGACGATGGTGGTCACGACGTGACGCGTGAAAACCGAAGCGGGGTCGCCGTTGCACGGGGCATTTTGGATGCAACTTACGCTTCCGGCACGTGCTTCACCGTATTCGCCTACGAAGAGCTTGCGACCCGCCTTCTGCGCCGCTGCCTGTGCCACATGGAGAAGCGGCTCACCCGTCGTATCGGTGTCACCAAACCGGCCTTTTCCCGGGTAATGGTGCACACTGATCCAGTCCACTCCCGAAGGATGAAGCTGCATCAGGGCCTCTGCATATTGAGCCGGTGAATCCGGTGTCATGTCGCAATGAGGGCACGGGTGGCGTGAGAGGTGCCACGCAGCAGGCCGGGGGTGTGCGTTGCCGGATGAAAACGGCTTTCCGGGGTCCAGCGTGTGAACCAGTGCCGCCATGGATGCAGTGAATGTGCCGAGGTCTTGCACGACCGTATTGACGCCTCGGCAACCGTTGCAGGAAAAAATGTTGTCTGCTGCTGTTCTGCGGCACGGCGTACCACGGTTCGGCGACAGATTGCCGCATGCGTTCGCCGCGCCATCTTCGGGACACACGCTGCAACGCGAGACGTCCATATCGGCGGCCAGGTTGAACTCGTTGCCCATCTCCCAGGCGAGGATGACGTTCCTTCCTGCATAGCGCTGGACGACCGTCGAAACATAAGCCTCGGCTCGGCTACGGGTTTCGGAGCCTGGCGTGAAAAGGGCAGAAAGGGGTTCCCCGCTGATGTCCGGCCACAGGTGGATATTCCATAACAGGCTGGGAACGAGTCGAAGCCCCCGTGCCTCTGCGTCCATTACCAGTTCGTCGAATGCAGCCATGTATGCGCCCGGATTGTTCACGAAACTGCTGCCGGTGGTCATGTCCATGGGCCAGTATCCGCTGGCGATGAAGCGAGCATGCGTGAAGCCGGCCGCTCGCGCGCTATCCATGGACTTGCGCATCGCTTGCGCACCGCCAGGCGCCAAACCCAGGTAGCCCAGAAGCAGGTTGGGAAGGTTTACGCCCATGGGACGCACGGTCGGAAACCCGGCTTTCGGCGCTGGCGGCAAGGGTATCGATGCACGAGAAGCCAGCAGCACCGGTGAATGCCGTGTACTTGCATTCACGGGTGATGTATCGGGCCCGGATATTTCGGAGCTCGCATGGTGTCCGGGTCGATGGGATGTTTCTGCGGGCGAATTTCCTGATGCGTAACCGCTGAGGCAACAACACAGCATCACGAGGCAGTAGACCAGGCGACGTCCGTTCATGGGTTGACCTCGGTAGTCTTGAGGTATTGGTGGGTAGATTGGTAGATGGATTGGTGGATGGATCTGCATGTGGTCCGACTTTTTTTACTCTGAACCCGAGCAGAGGTCTTGTCCAGTTCGTGCTTGCATGCGCAGGCAGCGGCATCCGTTTGCGATGGCTCCGAGGCACCGGTTCATGGCTGGAGCGCGGATCCGGGACTCCGGGATCGCGATGAAATGTGCTGAAAATGCGCTGCAACGATGGCATCATGCCGCCGCGCAGCAGGGCGTTTTCCAGGGCGTTGCACGAGGCACAGGGAGAACTGCGGGTGGCAGAAGATCGTACAGCGTCTCATGAGGCCCAGGCTTTCAGCGCAGCCGCCGCCTCAAGTCAGATCATCCGGATGGCCGATGCCGCGCCGCTGAGAGGGCATGCCGATTTCGCGTGTCTTTCCGATGATGGCGGCCTGGCGGTGATCGGGTGGTACACCGATCCGGAGCGGCAGGTGAAGGGATTCGCGCTGCTCAGAAAGGAAGATGGCGGTCTGCTCAAGAAGGACAGATACTCGGCGGCGCTTCTCGATCCGAATGGTGATCCATGTGCAGTTGCACGAGTGCCGCGTGCCGATGTCGCCCAAGCACTGTCTGTGCAAGAGGACAACTTCGGGTTTGTGCTCGTCGTGCGTGCGGTGAATCCGAATGATCAGCTTGCGTTCGCATTGTCGGATGGCCGTTACGTCCGCCTGCCGCTCGTGTTGTCCGGGAGTCCCGAAGAAATGAAATCGATGCTGCATCGCTGTTGGGCTCATTCCGGTGCTGCATTGCTCCACCTGCTGGAGAGCAAGCTTGGAAAGGAAAGCACACTGGCACAAGTGCTTGCTGGTATGACGGACGACCGCAAGTCGCAGTCGGCGGCAATCGAACGGCCGGATCTGGTTGAGGCTTACGTCGATCGCGCCTACGCGCTCGGTGATGACGGGCTTCTGATGTACGGCTGGCGAATCGTGCCTTGGGACAAGCCGGTTTCCGTTTCGGTGGTCGATGGCAGTGGGAGATCCGTGGAGGTTGGTCACCGATTTGTCGATACCTTGCGCAAGGACGTTGCCGAGGCGTACCGCAGCAAATACCCGCGGATGGATGCCTGGTGCGGTTTTGTGTGCCACGCGACCATGCCGACCAGCGTGGGTGAGGCACGTATTCTTCGATTCGATTTCGGGCCGACGGGTAGTGTCGATCTGAAGATTCCAACCGGCAAGCGTGATATCGACGGAGTCGAGTTGATGCGAGAGATGCTTGGAATGATCCCTGCCGTGGATCAATCGCGCCACATACTGCATCGTCTCTTCGAAAATGGATTGGGCGTTGCCCTGGATACGGTGAATCGTGGTCGGCCTGTCTTTGCTGGCACGGTCGATACCTGTCAGTTCGGTGCATTCAACGAGACAGCGGATATATCCGTCATCGTGCCCCTGTATGGTCGTTTTGATTTTCTCCGTCACCAGCTTGCGCAGTTCGCCGATGACAGCGATTTCAAACGCGTCGATCTGATCTATGTCGTCGATGATCCAAATATAGTCAGTGAAACGATCGCATTGGCTGCGCGATACCAGGCGTTGTTCGGGATACCGTTCCGGATTCTTTCCTATGGCGAGAACCGGGGCTTTGCCGGCGCCAACAATATCGGCGTGCGTCATGCGATCGGCGAGACGGTGGTGTTGCTGAATTCGGATGTGATTCCGCAGGCGCCAGGCTGGATCTCCACATTGACGAACGCGCTGCGCACGCTCCCGGATGCGGGAATCGTGGCGCCGCTGTTGCTGTTCGGTGATGGATCCGTACAGCACGCCGGCATGTATCCTCGCATGGATGCGGCACTCCCGGGCTTTCTCCTGAATACCCACAGAGGCATGGGATTCGTGTGGAACGGCGATACGCAGCCGTTTGAAGCACCGATGCTGACCGCAGCATGTATCGCAATGCGCAAGCAGGATTACGACGAGGTCGGCGGTTTCGACGAGGGGTACCTGGTCGGTGATTTCGAGGATTCCGACCTCTGCCTCGCGCTGCGCAAGCGCGGAAAGCGGCTGTGGATGGTGCCGGAGGTGCGGCTCTGGCATCTGGAGCGGCAATCCCAGAATCTGGGCAATGTAGTCGGTCAGCGGCAGTTGATCACCTTGTTCAATGGCTGGCGCTACCAGCAAAAAATCCGGAAGGGTGTATTGACCGATCCTCGAGGCGTGGAGCTTGCGGGATGAAAATCGTTGTATTCAGCCATGCGCATCCCGTATTCAGCAAGGGCGGTGGAGAACTGGCGGCCTACTATCTGTGGCAGGGTCTGGATTCACATCCGGAACATCAGGCGTGGTTCATCGGACGTGGTCAGCCGGAAATCATGCACAAGTTCACGACGCTGGCGGCAATCGGAGAGCGTGACTACCTGGTTGCCGGCAATGCCGGAATTCCGGAGCTGGTGGCAACCACGCCGCTCGATCCCGATAGCGATATCGCCGAGTTGCTGAAGAGCATCCAGCCCGATGTGGTGCATTTCCACCACTATGTGCATCTGGGCATCGAGATGATTCGTGTCGTCAGGCAGGCCTGCCCGCGTGCGCGGATATTCATGACGCTGCATGAATACATCGCGATCTGCATGAACAACGGTCAGATGGTAAAGACCGATGGCAAGCTGTGTCATCGCTACAGTCCACGCGAGTGCCATCTGTGTTTTCCGCATGTTTCGCCAGAGGATTTCTTTCTGCGCGAACAGTACATCAAGAGTTTCTTCCGGCTGGTCGATACTTTCATTTCGCCGAGCGAATTCCTGCGCGACCGTTATGTGGCGTGGGGTATCGCTCCGGAGCGCATCGTCGTCATCGAGAATGGCCTGCCGGAGGGGGAAAGAATCGAACTGCGTTCGCTGCGTTCAGGAGAAGTGCGCGGCCGCTTCGGCTACTTCGGCCAGATCAATCCGTACAAGGGCGTCGATGTGGTCCTGGAGGCATTTTCACGCCTGCCGAAACGGATTCGCAAACAGGTCACACTGGATATCTTCGGCTCGGGGCTGGGCAATCAGCCTCCACCTTTCCAGGAGAAGATCGATACGTTGCTTCGCGAGTGCAAGGACACGGTTCGCCTGCACGGTCCCTACGAACCCGAGGAAATGCCGCGTTTGATGGAAGAGGTCGACTGGGTGGTGATGGGGTCGATCTGGTGGGAGAACTCGCCGCTGGTCATCCAGGAGGCATTCAAGTACGGTCGGCCGATCATCACGCCGGATATCGGCGGCATGGCAGAAAAGGTCAGACCCGGCTGTGGCGGGCTCAACTACCGCGCGCGCGACGGTGTGTCGCTGGCGGGAGTGATCCAGCGCGTAGTGGAGGAACCGGATCTGTTCGAGCGATTGCGTGGTACCTTGCCGGAGTACTCCGGGATCGGTGATGTCACAGAGCGACATCTGCGTCTCTATGGGGAAACTCTGACTTCAATGGATTCATTGTGAATGCTGCGATGGATGTCTTGGCCCGTTTGAGAGAGAAGGGACTTATTCTGGCCCGGAATCCTCCGCGTCTGGACCCCGCCAGCAGGTTCGAACTACCTTGCGTCATCCAGGCGGATCTGGCACCGATGAACCGGATCACTGTGGGTGCGTTTACCGGTATATACGGTGGCAGGCTCGGTCACTGCTCGATTGGTCGGTACTGTTCTATCGCCCCCGGTGTCGACATCGCGTCTGACCAGCATCCGACTGATTGGTTCTCCACTTCGATGATTCAGTACGTTTCCAATGTGCATGGGTGGGGAGACTGGCTGTTGGCGCAAGGAGAGGCTTATTGTGAACCGGTTGTATCGTTCAACTCGAACTCACCGGTCGAAATTGCGAACGATGTCTGGATTGGCAAGAATGCGATCGTGAAATCGGGCGTGAAGATCGGAAATGGAGCAATCGTCGCGGCGGGCGCGGTGGTGGTTCGTGACGTCCCGCCGTATGCCATCGTGGCCGGGGTGCCGGGCGTAATCAAGCGATTTCGCTTTTCGAATGAGGTGATCGACCGTCTCCTGCGGCTCGAATGGTGGCGCTACAACATCATGGGTGTCCGGGCCCTGGATCCTCGGAACGTTGCGGATGTGCTTGACCGGCTGGAAGGCATGATAGGCGAGGGCAATTTGACGCCTTTTCAGGGAATTGAGCTTGCAGCAAGAGAGTTCCAGACACCATGAAGCCATTTTTGCTCGGATTTGCACCGTGCATCGACTCGAGCCCGTTCATGTCGACTGATGGTGCGTTTCGTTCCGTCGGAGAGAACACCGGGAATCTTGCGTTCTGTTACGCGATCGACAGGCAGCTTGGCGGGGGGTTGTCGAGTTTCCTGTGGCATACGCCGGCCTCGGTAATCGATGCGCAGGCAGGTATCGGGGTCATCACGCTCGCCAACCAACTGGGTGCGCATGTCGATTATTCCTATCTCGTGAAAGGATTTCGTGCGATTCAGTCGCCTCTGGTTGGAATCGGGTTGGGGGCTCAGGCTGGAAGCGCAGATGTTGTTCCGGAGGTTCCGAAAGGCACCCTTGACTGGATCAGGGCGATACAGGACAGGTCGTTGCACGGCGCGCCGAACATCGGTGTACGGGGAGACTATTCCCTGTCGGTGCTGGAGCACTACGGGCTCGGGAAGCGCGCACTGGTAACGGGATGCCCCACATTGTTTATCAATCCCGACGTGAACCTCGGGGGATTGATTGCATCGCGGTTCGTTGCGACCGGGACCGGGTGCGTTGCGGTCTCGGCCGGTCATCAACGGTGGCATCACTTGCAGCGGATCGAAGCTTCACTCGCGGCGATTGCAATGGCATCCGGCGGAGCCTATGTGACCCAGAGCCCGCTCGAAATGGTGACGCTCGGGCGTGGCGACTTCGATGGACTGGATGAGGGAACTGAAGCAGCATTGCGAGCGTATATCGCACCCCAGATGTCGCTGCATGAATTCAGGGCATGGGCAACCTCACATGCGCAAGCCTTCTTTTCAGCTGCAGCGTGGATGGAATACCTGCGGCGCTTTGATTTTGTTGTAGGAACCCGGATTCACGGGGTGATGCTCGGGTTGCAATCAGGAATTCCGGGCCTGTGTGTGGCTCATGATTCCAGAACCAGAGAGCTTTGCGAAACGATGAAGGTTCCGTTTGTCATGGCGTCCCAGGTCTTGCAGGGAATGACGAGAGACGACCTTACGACACTGTTCGACTTTGACCCGGATGCCTTTGATGCCAACCGCCGTGCGCGAGCGCGAGACTATGTGGAGTTCCTGCGGAGCAATGGACTCGTTCCGGATTCCTATCTTGTAAAGCTGGCCGACTCCGGACGGGCGAACGCTTGATCTGTCTCGTCGCGCCTTTTGCCACGAAGGATGTGACGGCCAGGCAGAATATTCATAGAGGCTTCATTCAGCGAGCCGTGTTCATATTTCGCATGTGTCAGTGTCGGCATTTTGTGGCATAGGATGTTTCATCCAACCCTCCTCCTGAGTACTATGGGCCGCCTTGGCTCCGACCGCCGGCGGCTCGTGTTGCATATCGGGATGGCTGGTCGGATGCCGGGAGTCCAGAGAGATCCTCGCCATTGCGGAACAGCGTGAATTTTCATGTCAGGACGACCCCCGCGTAACCCGCTGACGGTCACGTTTGCCGTATGGAACGCGCTGCTGCTGCGTGAAGCCCTGTCGCGTCTGTTCGGCCGGCGCGCCGCCTGGTTCTGGCTGCTGTTCGAGCCGATCTTTCATGTCGCCTACCTGATGCTGCTCTTTACCGTGATCCGGATCCGGCATGTGGGCGGGATCGCCACGCCGTTGTGGTTGATGCTGGGTCTGCTGGCGTACTTCATGTTCGAACACGCACAGCGTCAGGGAATGATGGCGATCCAGTTCAACCGGGCGCTGTTCGTTTACAGGCAGGTATTGCCGGTAGATGCGGTACTGGTGCGTGTTGCGCTCGAGGGTACTCTGATGGTGGTGGTGTCGCTGGCGATGCTGGCCGGTGGGGGCTTGCTCGGACTACAGGTGTTGCCTGCGGATCCGTTACTGGTGCTGACAGCGATGCTGGGTTTGTGGCTGTTCGGACTGGGCCTTGGACTGTGCTCGTCGGTGGTTGCGGAGCTGTCACCGGAAGGCGGCAAACTGTGGCTGATGATGATGCGACCGCTGTATATGATCTCGGGAGTGATGTTCCCTATCGCAGCGGTTCCGCTGCCGTACCGTGACTGGCTGGCGGTGAACCCGCTGGTGCACGGGCTTGATGCCGTGCGTCTCGGCTTCGCTCCGTACTATCACGAAGTTTCCGGTCTCAGCATTGCCTATCTCTACGAGTGTGCGATCGTGTTCCTGCTGCTCGGGTTGATATTGCATGTGGCGCTGGCGCGCAGGATCGTTGCCCAGTGATCATTGTGCGCGACGTGTACAAGCGCTATCAGACCGATCATGGTCCCGGCCCGTGGGTGTTGCAGGGAATCAACCTGGTGATTCCGCCACGGACCAATGTGGGGCTGGTCGGGCGCAATGGCGCCGGAAAGACGACCTTGCTGCAACTGATCGGCGGCATCGACCGTCCGAACCGTGGACAGGTCGAACGCCATTGTCGGGTATCATGGCCGATGGGTAGCAGCGGTGGCCTGCAGAACATGCTCACGGGGCGCCAGAACGCCAAGTTCGTGTGTCGTGTACACGGGCATGATCATGATCTGCACGAGAAAATCGAGCAGATCCGCGAATTTGCGGATCTGGGCAAGATGTTCGATGAACCGGTCAAGACCTACTCCTCGGGCATGAGATCGCGCTTGCAGTTCGCGTTGTCGCTGGCAGTCGAGTTCGATGTGTACATCTCGGACGAGGTGACTGCAGCGGGCGATGCCGCGTTTCGGGGCAAGGCCCAGAAGGCATTCGCCGACCTGGTCGGCAGGGCCGGCCTGATCATGGTGGCGCACGGTGAGGAGATGCTGAAGCAGTTCTGCACGGCAGGCATCCTGCTTCACGGCGGACACGCGCAGTGGTTCGATCGTATCGGAGACGCTCTCGCAGCGTACAAGGAAAGCTTGCAGGCATGAACGTGTACCGGAATCTGCAGAGAACACGTCTGTCGAATGCCGTTGCGAGATACGTAGTTCCGGTGCGTGGGTGGCTGACGCTCGATCGGGTGCGGCAGAGTGTCTTTCCTGCGGCCCTGCTGTTGTCGCTGCTGGCGGCGGTGTACTGGCTGCTGATTGCTTCGGACCGCTACGTGTCGGTGGCGCATGTGATCATCCAGCGTACCGATATGAGCGGCGGTCAGACGGTGGATTTCTCGGGCCTGCTCGGCAACGTCGGAGGCGTGGCATCGGACCAGTTGCTGCTGCGTGACCACCTGCTTTCCACCGACATGCTGCTCGCGCTCGATGCGAAGCTCGGGCTGCGTGAGCACTACAGCGACTGGCACCGCGATCCGTTGTCCCGGATGTGGTCGGGCGATGAACCACTGGAAGAGTTCCACGAGTACTGGTTGAAGCGGGTGAGCGTGGAGTTCGACGAATACACCGGTGTGCTGGTGATCAAGGCGCAGGCCTATGACCCGGATACGGCGTATGCGATCGTCACGATGCTCGTCACGGAGGGCGAGCGACACATGAACGCGATTGCGCACGAGCTCGCGCGTGGCCAGGTCGAGTTCCTGGAGCGGCAGGTGGAGCAGATGAACGAACGAGCCATGGCGGCACGCCAGGCGGTGATCGCCTTCCAGAACGAAAAGGGGTTGGCTTCACCGCAGGGAGCGGCAGAGGCGCTGGAGGCAATCATCGGCAAGCTGGAGGCGCAGCTTACCGAACTGCAGACGCGACGCAATGCGATGCTGGGCTACCTGATGCCCAAGAGTCCTGACGTGGTCGAGCTCGATCTGCAGATCGCTGCGACGCGTCAACAGATCGAACGCGAACAGAGCCGTATCGCCGCACCCGACGGCGATACGCTGAACCGGACGGTCGAGGAATTCCAGCGCCTCGAAATGCTGGCCCACTTCACGCAGGACGTCTACAAGACCGCGCTGGTCGCACTGGAAAAGGGGCGCATCGAGGCGACGCGGGCGCTGAAGAAGGTCTCGGTCCTGCAGTCTCCGACCCGGCCGCAGTCCCCGCTGCAGCCACAACGGATCTACAACAGCATCGTCTTTCTGTTGCTGAGTCTGGTCCTCGCCGGCGTCATCAAGCTTATCGTCGTCATCATCCGCGATCACAGGGACTGATTACATGGCGCGTCTGATCCTCCTGTTGCTTTGTGCGCTGTCGCTGGCGCCGCTGCATGCTGCAAACGACCCGTTCACCGATATCGCCGCGACGCTGGGTGTCAAGAGCGCCGAGGCGGTACCGCGCAAGAAGCTGGAAATTCCCGAGGCTGCGCTTCCGGCTGCGGCTGAAGCGCTTTCTAACCAGGCACCGTCCTTCGACTATTCGGTGAACCTGAAGAGCAATGTGTTCGGTGCGCAATTGTTCACCGGCAGCTTTGCGCGTGCCGGTGCGACCCGCTTCAACCCGGATTATGCGGTTGCGGTGGGTGATCGTATCCAGGTGCGTTTCTGGGGCGGTTTCGAGTACGACGCACTGCTCGAAGTCGACCCGAAGGGCAACCTGTTCCTGCCACACGTGGGGCCGGTGCCGGTGCTCGGTGTGCGTAACGAGGACCTGCAGCGGATCGTCGAGTCGGCCGTGGCGCGGGTGTTCCGGGCCAACGTCTACAGCTACGCGACGCTGGCGGCGGCACAACCGGTGCGCGTGTTCGTCGGTGGCAACGTGAACCGGCCGGGGCTTTACAACGGCACCAGCATGGACAGCCTGCTGCATTACCTGGATCAGGCCGGTGGTATCGATGCCGAGCGTGGCAGCTTCCTCGACGTGCAGGTCAAGCGCGGCGATACGGTGCGCGCGCAGGTGAACCTCTACGATTTTCTGCTCGATGGCCGCATGCCGCTGGTGCAGCTCGCCGACGGCGACGTGATCTTCGTGCCGCCGCGTTACAGCACCGTGATGGTGAGCGGGCTGGTGCAGAACGCGAAGCGTTTCGAGTTTCGGGAGGGCACGCTCACGGTCGCCGGGCTGATGCGTTTCGCCAAGCCGCTGGCGCAGGCGACGCACGTGCGCGTGGTGCGCAACACCGGCAACATCCGCAACGTCGAGTACTACCCGCTCGCAGAGGGAGCTGAAGTCCCGTTGGGCAATGGCGATGAACTCGTGTTCACCGCGGACAAGAAGCCGGGCACGATCACGGTGCGGGTCGAGGGCGAACACCAGAGCGCGCAGGAGTACGTGTTGCCGTACGGCGCGCGGCTCGGTGATCTGCTGCCGCGCATCGAATTCTCGGAACGCTCCGACGCAGCCAGCCTGCAACTGTTCCGTGAAAGCGTGCGTGCAAGGCAGAAGGAAATGCTGGATACCTCCTTGAAGAGCCTCGAGGCAGCCGCGCTGACGGCGCGCTCCGGTACCAGCGACGAGGCACGGTTGCGCAAGGAAGAAGCCGAACTGCTGCTCACCTGGGTGGAGCGTGCGCGCAAGGTGATGCCGCTCGGTCAGGTGCTGATCGCGGGTGCCGAGCAGCGCGATGCGCTGCTGCTGGAGAACGGTGACGTGCTGCGTGTGCCCACACGAGACGGGCTGGTTCTGGTCAGCGGCGAGGTGTTGTTTCCGAACGCGATCGCGTACGACACGGCGCTCGGTCTGGCTGATTACGTGCAGCAGGCTGGCGGTTATACGCAGAATGCCGATGCGACGCGGATCGTGATTGCGCACCGCGACGGCAGTTTCGACGAATACACGAACCGCAAGAAGCTGTTTGCGCGCGAAAAGCCTGTCGATGTGGTGGCGGGTGACGAGATTCTGGTGTTGCCGAAGATCGATGTGAAGTCGCGCCAGATCTGGAAGGACATGACCCAGATCCTGTACCAGATCGCAGTCAGCGCCCGCGTGGTGGTGCGCATGTGATGCCGCGCGCGTTCACGCGACGCGCACGCATCGTTGCAGGCTGGCTGCGCGTGTGGCTGCTCGGCGTGGAAACCTGGCTGGCACGCGTGCTGGGGCTGAGACGGCTGCATCGGCGCCATCTGCACGCACTGGTGCGTGCGAGCGGCCTGTTCGACGCCGACTGGTACCTGCGCCGGAACCAGGACGTGTTGCGTTCCGGCATCGACCCCCTGGACCACTACGTGCGCCATGGTGACCGTGAAGGGCGCCAGCCGATGGCGCTGTTCGACCCGCAGTTCTACCGCTCGCACGCCGGCAAACGACCGCTGCGCGTGAATGCGCTGCTGCACTATGTATACCTCGGTCGCTTCCGGCGCATTTCGCCGAGCGTGTGGTTCGACGTTGCGTACTATCTGAAGCAGAACCGGGACGTGGCACGCTCGGGCGAGGAGCCGCTGCGTCACTACCTGCGTGAAGGAGGTGCCAGCGGGCGTTCTCCGTGCCGGCAGTTCGATGCCGATTACTACCTGCGAAGCAACCCGGACGTGGCGTTGGCTGGCACGAACCCGTTGCTGCACTACCTCGAAACCGGTCGCATCGAAGGCCGTGCGGTGCTTGCGACTCTTGCCGAGGACGAGGTACAGGGACAGCCCGGCGTGCCACGTCCGCCACCGCCTGATGACTGGAGCGATATTCCGCTGATGGTGCCGGGTGACGGACCGTGTGTGGATATCGTCGTGCCCGTATACAGCGGTCGCAACGAAACCCTGCACTGCCTGCGCAGCGTACTGCTGGCGCCGGTGACGACCCGCTTCGAGCTGATCGTGATCGACGATGCCAGTCCCGATGTCGAACTTGCGAGTGCCCTGACGCGCCACGCAGAGCGGGGATTGTTCACGCTGCTGCGCAACGAGTCGAATCGTGGCTTCGTGCGCTCGGCGAACCGCGGCCTGCAGTTGCACCCCGAGCGCGACGTGCTGCTCCTGAACGCGGACACCGAGGTCTTCGGTGACTGGCTCGATCGTCTGCGTACTGCCGCGTTGCGGCATCCGCGCACCGGAACGGTGACGCCACTGTCGAACAACGCGACGATCGCGAGCTATCCACTCACGTTGCGCGATAACCCCTATCCGCTCGAGATCGGTTACGAGACGCTCGATTGCCTGGCCGCGCAGGCCAATGCGGGCGTGGAGGTCGAGGCACCTACCGGGGTCGGTTTCTGCATGTACCTGCGCCGCGACTGTCTGGCTGACACCGGGCTGTTCGATGAAGAGGCCTTCGGGCGTGGCTACGGTGAGGAAAACGATCTGTGCCAGCGAGCGCTGGCCCGTGGTTGGCGCAACGTGATCGCTGCCGATGTTTTTGTGCACCATCTCGGCAGCGTGTCCTTCAAGGGTGAGCGTGCGCGGCGTGTCGACGAGGCGATGCGCGTGATGGATGCGCGTCATCCGGACTACCAGCCCAGCGTACGCCGCTTCATCGATGCGGATCCGCTGCGGCCGGCGCGCCGCGCCCTGGACCGGGCGCGCATGATCGCGCGTGCCGGCGCGAGCAGTGCGCTGATCGTCTGCCATGCCCGAGGGGGTGGCGCCGAGCGCCATGTGGTCGAGGAGGCCGTCCGCCTGCGCAAGGAGGGACGTGGGGTGTTCTACCTGCGCCCGGTACCGGCGGCGCCGGGGCACGTGCACCTCGCGGCACCCGCGGGGATGCAGTTGCCGAACCTGGGTGATTTCGCACTCGCCGATACGGCCGAACTCGCCGCGGTGTTGCGCGAGTTGCGGATAGACGTGATCCACGATCACGGGACGGTGGATTTCCCTGTCGATATGCCGCAACGGCTGCTCGAACTCGCTCAGGCCATCGGGGCACGGATCGAGGTCGACGTGCACGATTACGAGCTGATCTGTCCGCGGATCAACCTCGTCAACGGCAGCGGGCGTTATTGCGGGGAGCCGGGAGTCGAGGGGTGCAACACGTGTCTGGCCGGTGTCGCCAACGATTTCGGCGCGCGCGACATCGTGGGATGGCGCGCCGGGCGGGAGCAACTGGTGCGTGCCGCGGATGCCGTCTGGGTGCCGGATTCGGACGTCGCGGAGCGTCTGCAACGGTACTTCCCCGGAGTCGGGTTCTCGGTCGATCCGCACGAAGCACTGGACATTGCACCGTTGCGCCCATTGACGCCATTCGAGGGAGTCAATGCACCGCTGCGTATCGTCGTGATCGGTGCGCTCGGCAAGATCAAGGGTTACGAGGTGCTGCTCGCCTGTGCGCGCGACGCTGCCAGGCGGCGACTGCCGCTCAGCTTCAGTGTGCTCGGGTACAGCATGAACGACACGCCGCTGATGAATGCAGGCGTGGCGCTGAGCGGCCGCTACCTCGAGTCCGAGGCGGCACAGAAACTTGCCGCACTGGAGCCGCACGCGGTCTGGCTGCCCTCGATATGGCCTGAAACGTACAGCTATACGCTGTCGCTTGCACTCGAAACCGGGTACCCGGTGTTTGCCTTCGATATCGGCGCGATCGCGCGTCGGCTGCGCGACGTGGGGCGCGGCGACAATCTGATGCCGCTGGTGCTGCAGGACGACCCGGGCACGATCAACGCACGCTTTCTCGAGTTCCGGGCCGGCTGGCGCACGCTCGAAGCGATGAGGTTGATGTGAGCCGCGCTGCGCCGTTACTGTTCCTGCACATCGGAATCAACAAGACGGGTTCCAGCGCGATCCAGCGTTTTCTGGCGGAAAACGCCCGCATGTTGCTCCGCCATGGCGTGCTGTATCCGCGTGCCGGCCGGCACGAAAACGCGCATTATCTGCTGAGTCGTGTGCTCGGTTTCGGCCCTGCGGAGAAGAGTCACGACGTTGCCGAAATCGCTTCTGCCCGCACGATTGAACGCTTGCGCGTACGGCTCGAGACCGAGGCTCGCCGCCGTCCGGCAGCACGGGTCGTGCTCAGCTCGGAGCAGTTCGTGCGTCCGCTCGATCCGCGGCCGGTGCGCGAGTTCCTTGCCGCATTCGACTGCCGGATCGTCGTCTACCTGCGCCGTCATGACCATTGGTGGGCGTCGGCGTACGGCCAGGCATTGAAGACGGTGGCGCATCCTCCCTGGGGCATGGGTCCGGAGGCATACATTGCGTGGTCGCAGGAACGCCACCCCGGTCAGCGGCGCTACCGACCGCTGCTCGAACGCTGGTGCAGCGTTTTCGGCAGGGAAAACATCGTCGTGCGACCGTACGAGCCGATGCAGAACCCCGACGGCGTGGTGGCGGACTTCCTGCAGACGATCGGAGTGCCTGAGCTGGCAGTGCAGGCGAGCACGGCGGTCGATCGTGTCAACGTTTCGCTCGATGCCGGTACGCTCGCGCTGCTCGAGATCGTGCAGCGTGCCGGACTGGACGCGCGCACGCAGCGGCGCCTGCGGCGCCGGTTGGTGGATACCGCGATCCCTGCTGCCGACACCCGGATTCTGCCGCCGGCGCTGCGCTGTGAACTGCTGGAGGAGAACCGCGCGGACTATGCATGGATCGCACACGAATTCCTGCAGCGAGACGACGGTCGCCTGTTCCTGGAGCCGGAGCCGGTACTGGATGCGGAGTGGGACGCCGTGAGCGTGCCGAATGACGATCCGAGCCTGTTGCCTCGCTTGCTGCACTGGTTGGAGACCGCCTGATGAGCACAGCGCCAGGCGCTGGCCTGCCGGCAGAAACTGCTGCGTTGGCTGGAAATACGGTGCTTCACGTCGGCATGTCGAAGTGCGGCAGCAGCGCGCTGCAGGCCGTGCTGTCATTCAATCCCGAGCTCGGACGCAGTGCATCTGCGGCGCCGGTGCGCTACGTGGTGCTGCAGAAGAACGGCACACTGGCGACCGGTGCGCGCATTACTGCCTACGCACAGCGGGCTCCCAGCGGGTATGCGCTCTCGGCGCGTGCCAGTGACATGGCGAAGATGGGTCTGGCACGCGTTGCGTTGCTGCGCCGCGAGCTTTCCTCGGCGCGCCGCGACGGTGGCAGGTTGATCCTGTCGAACGAGGGCTGGGTTCACGAGCACGAGGAGTTCCGTGCGGGACGCTTCCTTGAACGCCTCGGCCTCGACTGTTCGGTACTGATCTACGTGCGACCGCAGGTCGAGTGGTGCAATGCCGCCTGGTGGCAGTGGGGCGCGTGGACCGGCCTCGATCTGCCGGCCTGGATCGAAATCCAGCGCGAGCGCATCCAGTGGAATCGTGTGGTTGATGCATGGCGCAGCGTGCCGGGCGTGCGCGAGGTGCATGTGCGGTTGTTGCCACCGGCCATCGTCACCGACTTCTGCGACGTACTGGGTGTCGGTTCGCCCGGCAACGTGATCGTCAATCGCGGCCTGCCCGGCGCGGTGCTGCGGGTGTTCCAGCGGCATCGGAGCCTGCGTCCAGGCCCTCACGATTCGGGTATCGAGTTTGCGATAGGGCGTCACATCGAACTGCCGAACGCGGGGACGCCGTGGGTAATGCCGGCGGACGTGATCGAAGACGTGATCGATACGTGCCGTGACGGAAATCGGCAATTGCTCGAACAGCTCGACCCGGTTCAGCAAGAACGGATGCGGGCGAATCCTGCGTGGTGGGATGCCGCGCAGGTGGTGGAACGCCAGCGATTCCCGTGGCAGGTGCAGCCACCGGTGCCGCAGAGTGTGGATCGGCTGGCAGCTGCGGCGCTCGAGGCCGTGCACCGGCTGGATAAACGCTGCCAGGAGTTGGAATACGACCTTCGGTGCGAGCGTGATCGCCCGTGGTGGCGGCGTTGGCTCGGGCTTGCTGCGCTCGATCCGGCCGGGCCAGACGACGCCGATGTATCGCCACCGGGCTGAATCCTTGCTGCCGCCGTCACCCATGAGGCTTCAGGCGCTGCCAGCTCTTGGTGCCGGGCCGCTGGTGGTGCTGTCGCCGGGGCGGATACCGACGACCGATTTCTATCTCACGCAGAATCTTGCGGTGCGGTACCCACAGCGGGAACTGCAGGTGGTGGATACGCGCTGCAGTGACCCGGGTCGCACGTTCCCGGCGCAGGCTGCGGCAGTATTCATCGTGCGTTACGCGCCGCTCGCGTGGTTGCGCTGGCTGCGGGCCGAGCGCGCGCGTTGCGGGCGTGTGGTGTATCTGCTCGACGACGATATTCCGGCGGTATTGCACGCGTCGGAGCTGCCGCTCGGCTACCGCCTGCGTACCTGGTGGCGTTACCTGCGGGGCAGGAAGCTGCTTGCAGAATTGTGTGATTCGGTCTGGGTGTCGACGCCCGAGCTGGCGCGTCGCTATGCGGACTCGCGGCCGGAACTGTGCGAGCCGTGCGACGTAGCGGCGCCGCTGGAAATGCAAGGCAGCGAAACGGAGCGTCCGGCAGCGGCCAGCTACTGCTACCACGGTACGCGTGCCCACCGGCGCGAGATCGAATGGTTGCTGCCGGTGGTGCGTGAGGTACAGGCTGCGTGTCCCGAGGCCCGCTTTGAACTCTTCGGCGACCGGCGTGTGCGCCGCCTGTACCGTGACATCCCGCGCGTGAGCGTACGCGCGCCGATGACGTGGCCGGAATATCTCGCTTATTCTTCGACGGTTCGTCACCAGCTCGGTCTCGCTCCATGCCTCGACACGCCGTTCAACCGGGCGCGTTCACACGTGAAACTGTTCGACATCACGCGGTTCGGTGCGGCCGGCATCTATTCCGATACCGAACCGTACGCGCGGCGGATCCGCAACGGCGAAACCGGTTGGCTGTGCCCGAACCGGCAGCAGGACTGGGTGCAGATTATCGTTCGTGCGCTGTACGATCCGCAGGAGTGTCGTGCCGTGCACACGCGCGCACTGCATGCGTGTCGCCACGAGCGTGGTGTGTTCCCTGCATTGTGATGGCAGGCTCCGGCGTCACGCCGCACCGTGATGTGGCACTCGAGCTTGCCACGCGCCGCACCAAACCGGATTCCGGATTTTCATGATGCAGTACCATGCCTGCTACGCGGTGCTCTCGCCGGGCATTTGGCGTATCCCATGGCTGCACGAACTGCTGGGCGCCGATCTGGAGTTCTGCACCGGACTGCGCGCGCCGCGCCGTGCCAGTGCGGTGCTGGGCTGGGGGCAACGGCGTTCCACACGACGCTCGCGTGCATTTGCAAAGCGTCATGGGCTGCCGTTCGTCGCACTGGAAGACGGCTTCCTGCGCTCGCTCGGGCTGGGGCGTGACGATCCGCCACTGTCGTTGCTGATCGACGATGAAGGGATCCATTACGACGCACGAAATCCGTCGCGGCTGGATCGTCTGCTTGCGGTCACGCTGGATGCCGGACAGGTGGAACGTGCACTGGAGCTCGTTGCGACGTGGCGGCGCGAACGCGTCTCGAAATACAACCACCAGCGCGACCCGGAAGACGGCGTGTTGCCCGAGCGTTTCGTGCTCGCGGTGGACCAGACCTATGGTGATGCCTCGGTCGTTGGCGGGCTTGCCGACCGGCAGAGTTTCACGCGCATGCTGCGGGCGGCGCTCGATGAAAACCCGGAATGCACGGTCGTGATGAAGACCCATCCCGATGTGTTTGCCGGCAAGGCTCGTGGCTGGATCGATACGGCCGCGCTCGACCCGCGTGTGCTGGTGCTGGCGCAGGACGTGCACCCTGCAGCGTTGCTCGAGCGTGCCGAGGCGGTTTACGTGGTCAGCTCGCAGCTCGGCTTCGAGGCACTGCTGCACGGCGTACCGGTGCACACCTTCGGCATGCCCTTCTACGCCGGGCGTGGGTTGACCCGCGATGCCTTGCCGGCACCGGCGTGGCGCCAGCCGGTGACGTTGGCGCAACTGGTACACGCAGCGCTGGTTGCGTATCCGCGCTATCGCGACCCTGAAGGCGGTGCGGCGTGCGAAGTCGAGACGGTGCTCGAGCACCTCGGACTGCAGCGACGCATGCGTGCACGCTTTGCACCGCAGGCCTACGCGGCAGGCTTCTCGCCGTGGAAGCGCCCGCTGGTCCGACGTTTTGCCCAGGGGACCGCACTGCATTTCGTGCGCAGCGCGGACGCTGCACCGCAGGGCGCGCAACTGCTGGTCTGGGGTAGAGCCGATCCTGCGCCAGCGGCGGGCAGCGAGGTCGTGCGGCTCGAGGATGGGTTCCTGCGTTCGGTCGGGCTCGGTGCCGATCTGGTCACACCGCTGTCGTGGGTGATGGATCGCAGCGGGCTCTACTACGACGCCGGCTGCAGCAGCGATCTGGAAAAACTGCTGCAGCACGGTGAGTTCGACGCAGCCTTGTGTGCGCGTGCCGCAGCGCTTCGCGAGCGTATCGTGGCCGCGCGTCTCAGCAAGTACAACCTCGGTGGCGGTGGCTGGCAGCGGCCACCCGCCAGCAAGCAGGTGGTCCTGGTGCCGGGGCAGGTGGAGACCGATGCAGCCGTCGCGCTGGGTGCCCCGGGAATTCGCAGCAACCTCGAGCTGCTGCGTGCGGTACGGACGATGCGCCCCGATGCCTGGATCGTCTACAAGCCGCACCCTGACGTGGTGGCCGGGTTGCGCGGTGGTGGGGCCGCGGCAAGGCAGTTGTTGCCGCTGTGCAACGAGATCGTCGTGGACTGCGCGATCGCGGCGTTGCTGGAGGCGGTGGACGAGGTACACGTGCTGAGTTCGCTGGCAGGTTTCGAGGCGTTGTTGCGCCGGTGCCCGGTGGTCTGCCATGGACAGCCGTTCTATGCCGGATGGGGATTGACGCAGGATCTGGTCCCGCTGGCTCGCCGTAGCCGCCGGCTCGTTCTGGACGAACTGGTGGCGGGAGTGTTGCTGCTCTATCC